>JAYRJH010000028.1:0-9584 GCA_041906415.1 Sphingomonas sp.
AGCGCCGCATATTGCCGCGCGCCGTGCATCTTCGCGAGATGCGCGTGGCGATCGACCGGATGGGCGGAGAAGTAGAAGCCGAACGCCTCCTTCTCCTGCTCCATCTTCTGCGCCATCGACCAATGGATCGATCGCGGCAGCTTGATCGCGTCGCCCGCATGGCTCGTCTCGCCGAACAGGCCGCCCTGCCCGCTGGTCCGCGCCTCATCGGTGCGCGCGGCGACGGCGAGGATCGTCTCCGCCACGGCGAACACGCCCGCGCGGTTCGGCTCCAGCCCATCGAACGCGCCGCCCGCCGCCAGCGTTTCAAGCTGCCGCTTGTTGAGCAGGCGCGGATCGACGCGATGCGCGAGATCGTCGAGGCTCGTGAACCGCCCGTTCTCCTCACGCTCCGCGACCAGCCGCTCCATCGCGCCCTCGCCGATCGACTTGAGGGCGGCGAGCGCATAGCGGACGGTCGGCGCGCCGTGATCGTCCACCTCCACCTCGAACTCCGCGCCGCTATGGTTGATATCGGGCGGCAGGCATTCCAGCCCCATGCGGCGCATGTCGTCCACGAACACCGCGAGCTTGTCGGTCAGGTGGATGTCGTAGCACATTGAGGCGGCGTAGAATTCGTGCGGATAATGCGCCTTCAGCCATGCTGTCTGGTAGGTGAGCAGGGCATAAGCCGCCGCGTGGCTCTTGTTGAAGCCGTAGCCGGCGAACTTATCGATCAAGTCGAACAGCTCATTGGCCTTGGCGGCGGGAATGTTGTTGGTCTTCGCGCAACCCTCGACGAAGATCGCGCGCTGCGCGTCCATCTCCGCCTTGATCTTCTTGCCCATAGCGCGCCGCAGCAGGTCCGCACCGCCGAGCGTGTAGCCGGCGAGCACCTGCGCCGCCTGCATCACCTGTTCCTGATAGACGAAGATGCCGTATGTTTCCGCGAGGATGCTCTCCAGAAGCGGATGAGGATATTCGATCTCCTCCTGCCCGTTCTTGCGGCGGCCGAACATCGGGATATTGTCCATCGGGCCGGGGCGGTAGAGCGCGCCGAGCGCGATGATATCCTCGAACACGGTGGGTTTCACGGCGGAGAGCGTGCGCCGCATGCCTTCCGATTCCACCTGGAACACGCCGACGGTGTTGCCGGCCTGGAGCAGTTCGTAAGTCTCCTCGTCGTCCCAGCCGAGCGCGTCGAGATCGACCGAGATGCCGCGCTTCGCCAGCATCTCCACCGCCTTCTTGAGCACGGAGAGCGTCTTGAGGCCGAGGAAGTCGAACTTCACCAGCCCGGCGCCCTCGACATATTTCATGTCGAATTGCGTGACCGGCATGTCCGATCGCGGATCGCGGTAGAGCGGCACAAGCTGCGCCAGCGGCCGGTCCCCGATCACCACGCCCGCCGCGTGGGTGGAGGAGTGACGCGGCAGCCCCTCCAGCTTCATCGCCAGATCGAGCAGGCGGCGGACGTCATTCTCGTTGGCATATTCGCGCGCCAGTTCCGACACGCCGTTGAGGGCACGATCGAGCGTCCACGGATCGGTCGGATGGTTGGGCACGAGCTTGGCGAGGCGATCGACCTGCCCGTAGCTCATCTGGAGCACGCGCCCGGTGTCCTTCAGCACGGCGCGCGCCTTCAGCTTACCGAAGGTGATGATCTGCGCCACCTGATCGCGGCCGTATTTCTCCTGCACGTAGCGGATCACCTCGCCGCGCCGGGTTTCGCAGAAGTCGATATCGAAGTCCGGCATCGAGACGCGTTCGGGATTCAGGAAGCGTTCGAACAGCAGGCCGAGGCGAATCGGATCGAGATCGGTGATCGTCAGCGCCCACGCCACTGCCGAGCCGGCGCCGGAACCGCGCCCCGGCCCCACCGGAATGTCGCGCTCCTTGGCCCATTTGATGAAGTCGGCAACGATCAGGAAGTAGCCGGGGAAGCCCATCTGGATGATGATATCCAGCTCGAACGCCAGCCGCTTGCGATAGACCTCCTTCCAGTCCGGATCGGCCGGCGCGCCGCCGAATTCCTCGATCCGGGCGAGGCGGCGCTCCAGCCCGGCCTCGGCATCGGCGCGCAGCATCGCCGCCTCGCCCTCGCGATCGCCGGCAAGGCTTGGGAGAATGGGTTTCCGCTTCGGCGCGGCGACGGCGCAGCGTTGCGCGACCACCAACGTATTGTCGATCGCTTCCGGCAGGTCGGCGAACAGGGCGCGCATCTCGTCCGCCGGCTTCATCCAGGCATCGGGCGAGCTTCTCGGTCGGTCCTCGCTTTCGACATAGCTGGAATGGGCGATGCACAGCATGGCATCATGCGCGTCGAGGAAGTCGCGGTCGGCGAAGCAGCACGGGTTGGTGGCAACCAGGGGCAGCTCGCGGGCATAGGCAAGGTCGAGCAGATATTGCTCGGCCGCCATCTCCACCTCCTGGTCGCGGCGGACCAGCTCGATATAGAGGCGATCGGGGAACAGGGCCTGCAGGCGGTCCGCATAGGCTTCCGCGCGAGCGGGCTGGTCCTCGGCATAGAGACGCGCGAGCGCCCCCTCCCCGCCGGCGGTGAGCGCGAGCAGCCCGTCGGTCCGCCCCTCGAGTGCCGCGAAATCCACATGAGGGGCCTGCTCGATCGGGCGCTCCAGATGCGCCATGCTCACCAGGGCGCACAGATTGTCATAGCCCCGGGTGTCCTGCGCATATAGCGCGAGCCAGTCGATGACCGGCGCGATGCCCTCCGGCATGCCGGGCCGCGAGACGCCGAGCATCACGCCGATCACCGGCTGCACCCCCGCATCGAAGGCGGCATCGGAATAGGACATGGCGGCGTAAAGGCCGTTGCGGTCGGTCAGCGCCGCCGCCGGAAAGCCGAGCGCCGCCGCGCGCTTTGCGATCGCCTTGGGATCGATCGCCCCGTCGAGCATCGTATAGGAGGAGAAGATACGAAGCGGCACGAACCCGGAATGTGGCATGGCGACACGCTAGGGCCACGCGGCGATTCCGGCAATGGCCGGTTGCGGAACTTCCCCTTTTCGGACACGTTACGGCATCGCAACAGGAGGGTTCGTCATGGCGCTTTCGACGCGGGGTATCGGTTGGGGCTGGCTTCTCGCCTATGGCATCGCCTGCCTGCTGCTGGGAGCGCTGGCGATCTTCATGCCGGTGCCCGCCACCTTTGCCGCGACGATGGTGATCGGCGCCTATCTGATCGCGGCCGGCATCTTCTCCTTGTTCGCCGGGCTGATGGGCAAGGGCTATGACGGGCGCGGCTATGCGATCGCGCTGGGGCTGATCTCGCTGATCGGCGGCGCGATCATGATGTTCCAGCCGGTCGCCGGGGCGATCTCGCTCGTCCTGCTGCTGACCGCATGGCTGATCGCGCGCGGGGTGCTTGAGCTGATATGGGCATTCCGCTTCCGCTGGCGGCGCGGATGGATGCTCGCGGCGGGCGTGCTGAACCTGCTGCTGGCGGCGTGGATCATCGTTTCCATGCCGATCGCCGCGCTGACCCTGCCGGGAATCGCGCTGGGCGTGAGCTTCCTGTTCTCAGGGATAAGCTGGACGATGTTCGCGCTGGACCACCGGGCCTGAAGCGCGGGAGCTTCAGAGCAACCGTTCTATGTCGCGCGCGATATCTTCCGGCTTGGTGGTCGGGGCATAGCGCGCGACCGTCTCGCCTTCGCGGTTCACCAGGAATTTGGTGAAGTTCCACTTGATCGCCTTCGACCCGAGCAGGCCGGGGGCATCCGCCTTCAACTGCTCGAACAGCGGGTCCGCGCCCGGCCCGTTCACCTCGACCTTGGCGAAGACCGGGAAGGTCACGTCATAGGTGAGCGAGCAGAAGTTCGCGATTTCCGCCGCATCGCCCGGCTCCTGCGCGCCGAACTGGTTGCACGGGAAGGCCAGCACCTCGAAGCCCTGCGGCCCATATTTGCGATGGAGCGCTTCCAACCCCTCATATTGCGGGGTGAAGCCGCATTTCGACGCGGTGTTGACGATCAGCAGCACCTTGCCGCGCCACGTATCGAGCGGGGCGATGCCTCCATCAGCGGCCTTGACCTCGAAATCAGTGATCGCCCCCATTTCCCGTCTCCCCCGTCAGGCGTGATGCCTTGCCAGCAGATGCTCCAGATTGACACGCACGCCCGGCCATTCGCAAGCGATGATCGAATAGACGACGATGTCGCGCACTCGTCCGTCCATTATCTGATGCGAGCGCAGCACGCCGTCGCGCTTCGCCCCCAGCCGCTCGATCGCGCGCCGGGAGTTGCGATTGAACCAGTCGGTGCGGATCTGCACCACGTTGCAGCCCAGCACGTCGAAGGCATGGGCCAGCAACAGCTTCTTCGCTTCCGTATTCACGCCCGTGCGCTGGACGGACCGGGCGTAGAAAGTGCCGCCGATCTCCACCCGGCGATGCTGCTCGCTCATCCGCATCAGACGCGTGACGCCGACGACCCGGCCGTCCGGCGTCTCCACCGCGAAGGGCATTGCGCGGCCATATTCGCGCTCGCGAAAGGCGGCCTCCATGAACCTGTCGGGATCGGCGAGGCTGGAGACGTTGGTGAAGAACAGGCTCGTCAGATCGCCGTCAGCCGCCGCCGCCACGATGGCATCCCTGTCCTCCATCGCCAGCGGGCGAAGCGTGACGTGGCGGCCGCGCAGCACCGGCTGCTCTCGCCACACGCTCATCGCAGCACGCCGTCGTGCAGGCGCACCACGCGATCCATCTTCGCCGCTAGCCGCTCGTTATGCGTCGCGACCAGAGCGGCGGACCCTTCGCCTCGCACGAGCCGGAGGAATTCCGCCAGCACCACGTCCGCCGTCTGCTCGTCCAGATTGCCGGTCGGCTCGTCCGCCAGCACCAACGCCGGCCGGTTGGCGAGCGCGCGGGCTACCGCCACGCGCTGCTGCTCGCCGCCGGAAAGCTGGCTCGGGCGATGCGTCAGCCGGTGGCCGAGGCCCAATGCCGAAAGCAAGGCGTCCGCCCGCGCTTCCGCCTCCGCTTGCCCCGCGCCGTGGATGAGCTGAGGCAGGATGACATTCTCCCGCGCGTCGAAATCGGGCAGCAGATGGTGGAATTGATAGACGAAGCCCAGCCGGTCGCGCCGCACCATCGTGCGCCCGTGCGCGTCGAGCTGCGCTGCCTCCGCGCCGGCGATGCGGATCGAGCCTTCGAACCCGCCCTCCAGCAGCCCGACCGCCTGCAACAGGGTGGACTTGCCGGAGCCGGACGGCCCGAGCAACGCCACGATCTCGCCCGGCGCGACCCACAGGTCCACGCCGCGCAGCACGTGGATCGTCTCGCCGCCCTGCGTGAAGCTGCGCGCCAGCCCGCGCGTTTCGAGGACGGCTTCGCCCGCGTTACTCATAGCGCAGCACCTGCACCGGATCGGTGCTCGCCGCCTTGAACGCGGGATAGAGCGTCGCCAGCAGGGTCATCAGCGCGGTGATGAGCACGATCGCCACGATCTCCACCGGATCGGGCTTGGAGGGCAGCTCCGTGAGATAGCGGATCGACGGGTCCCACAGGTTCTGCCCCGTCACGAGCTGCACGAAATTCACCACCGCCTGCCGGTAGAACAGGAAGATCGCGCCGAGGATCAGGCCCGCGACGATCCCGAGCGCGCCGATCGCGATGCCCACGGTCATGAAGATGCGCATCATCGCCCCCCTGCTCGCCCCCATCGTGCGCAGGATCGCGATGTCGCGCGTCTTGGCGCGGACCAGCATGATGAGCGAGCTGGCGATGTTGAACGCCGCGACCAGGATGATGATGCACAGCACGGTGAACATCGCCACGCGCTCCACCGCCAGTGCATCGAAAAGCTGCGCGTTCATCTGCCGCCAGTCGGTGATGACCGCGAGCCGCCCGACCTTCTGCCCGAGCGGGGCGAGGATCTGCGCCACCTTGTCGGGATTGTCGGTCTGCAGCTCGACCATGCCCACCGTGTCGCCGAGCAGGAGGAGCGTCTGCGCATCCTCGATCGGCATGATGACATAGGCCTTGTCGTAATCGTAGACGCCCACCTCGAAGATCGCGGCGACGTTGTAGCTCACATAGCGCGGCACGGTGCCGAACGGGGTGGACTGGCCGGACGGGTTGATGAGCGTGATCTGCGAGCCGACCGTCGCCCCCAGCGCCTCCGCCAGCCGCGCGCCGATCGCGACGTTGTTGCTGCCGGGCCGCAGGTCGGCCAGCGAGCCGGCCACCACCTTCTGCCCGATCGTAGGGTTGCTGCGGATATCGGACACGCGCATGCCCCGCACCAGCACGCCTTCGACCCGGCCGTTATAGCTGGACATGAGCGGCTGCTCGATCAGCGGCACGGCGCTGGTTACGCCCGGAGTCTCCTTCGCCCAGCGCGCGATCTGCTGCCAGTCCGCGAGGCGGCCGTCGATTCCCTGCACCACCGCGTGGCCGTTCAGCCCGACGATCTTGTCGAACAGCTCCGCGCGGAAGCCGTTCATCACGCTCATCACGATCACGAGGGCGGCGACGCCGAGCATCACCGCGCCAAGGCTGAAACCGGCCACCAGGACGATGAAACGCTCCCCCTTGCCGGGAAGCAGGTAGCGCCGCGCAATCATCCGTTCATAGCGCGACAGGATCATGCGCCCGTGTCTATCGGTGCTTCACGCGGCTGGCAACCGGGGCTGTGAAGAGGCTGTTGCGGAATCGTCACAGGGTGCGGGCAATCGGTTTAGCTGGCGTTCATTTTCATCGACACGCAGGCCCTTCGCTGGGTAGCAAGTTGGCACTGGCACACAGGCAAAGGCCGTGGTTCGGGGAATGCCTCAGCCCAGCAGCGCAAATAGCAGCGCGGGCGGATGGCGGGATAAGGGGGCTGACGAGCGATCGTCACGCAGGCGCCCGGGTCGGAACACCGATCCGGGCGTTTGTTTTTTTAGATCGCGAAGCGATGCGCCGTCGGAGCGCACCGACCCGAACGGCCGGCAGATCGGCGCGTCCCAACCCATCCGACGTCGGGCCGGCGGCCCGGCCGATCACCGAATCCCCAGCGAAACCGTCAACCCCACGGTCCGGGGATCGCCGGGCTGCCCGACGATCAGCCCCGTGCTGCCGGACTGCGTGGTCAGCAGCTCGAAATAATTCTGGTCGAACGCATTGCGCACCCAGACGAAAGCATTGAACCTGTCCCCCTTCCGGTATCCCAGCCGGAAGTTGGACAGCGCATAGCCATCGATGTCCATATAAGCCGAGGGCGTGGGATTGGACGAGAAATCCGAACGATAGCTCCCGTCATACCCCAGATACACCTGCCCCTCGCCGAGCGGCCAGTTATATTCCGCGCCATAGCTGAACGCCCATTTCGACACGCCGGGCAGCCGCTGACCGGAGATATCGCAATAAGGCGCGCTGTTGGTGCCGCCCGACAATTCCGGCGCGCAGGGCGCATTGGTGAAGCGCACGTATTTCGCATCGGTGAAGGCGGCGTTGGCGTAGAGGTTCAGCCCGGCGCTCGGGCGGAAGGCCGAATCCAGCTCGATCCCGCGCGTCCGCACCTTGCCCGCGTTGGCGAGATAGCCGCGCAGGACCGCGAGCTGATAATTGTTCACCGTCGCCTGATAATCGTCGATATCGGTCCAGAAACCGGCGAGGTTCACGGTCGCGCGGCGGTCGAGGAATTGTGTCTTCAGGCCAAGCTCATAGTGATTCACCGTCTCCGGCTTCACCGTGGCCGTGGAGAGGATGGGATTGTTGTTCGCATCCAGCGGCAGGCCCGACAGGTTGATCCCGCCCGATTTGTAACTGCGCGCATAGGTCGCATAGCCATGGACGTCGGGCGTGAAATCATAGGCCGCCGTGATGTCGCCGGAGACGTTCCAATTGTCGAACCTCGGCGCGTAGCTTTGCGGCGCGAGCACGCCACGCTGGTCGGCGGTGAGGCTGGTGCTCCCCTGCCCGTTCGTCACGACCGAGACATAGGAACCGTCCTTCTTGTCGTAGTTCAACCGCAGCCCCGGCGAGATCGAGAGCCTGTCGTTCACATGCCACGTCAGCTTCCCGAACAAGGCGGCGGAAGTATTGCGGAAACCGATAGTGTTGCGCGCGGTGAGGCCATCGAGCGTCGCCGGGTCTTTCGCACCGGCGCTGGTGGGATTGAGCAGCCATGCGCTCGCCGCCGGCCCCTGCACCTGAAGCCCCTGCGTGTCGATCTTCTGGTGGAAGAAGAACAGGCCGACGGTGTAATCCACCGCATGCTTCCCGTTCGATCCGAGCCGAAGCTCCTGGCTGAACTGGTCTTGTTGCGAGGGATTGGCGGAGACGGTGGTGATCGGCAGGCCGATATAGTCGCGGTCGTTGGATGGATTCCAATCCCAGAAACGCCATGCGGTGACGGAGGTGATCGTCGCCGGGCCGATATCCCAGTTCACCACGGCCGATGCGCCGCCCAGCTTCTGCTTCGCGCGCAGCGGCGTATCCACATCCGTCACGCGATCGAAGGCATCTGTGGAGGGAATTTCATAACCCGCCGCCGCCGCCAGCGCGGCATATTGGCGATTGAGCGGCCGCTGCGTCGGCCCGACCCGCGCATAATATTGCACGCAGCAGGTCGGCGCCTGTCGATTATAATCGCCATAGAGCGTGATATCGAGGTTCGGCGCGGCCTGGATCAGCACCTGTCCGCGCAGGCTGAGATTGTCCTGGCTGTTCTGCCACTGATCCTGCGCCGTGTTCCAGATCGTGCCGCGCCGCGTGGTGAAGGAGGCCGACAGGCGCGCCGCCACCACGTCCCCGATCACCGGGCCGGAGACCGATCCCTTGGCTTGCAGGAAATCGTAATTGCCGCCGGTCAGCTCGAACCGCGCCTCCGGCTCGAAGCTGGGCTTGCGCGTGGTGATGTTGATCGCACCGGCGGTGGTGTTCTTGCCGTAGAGCGTGCCCTGCGGCCCGCGCAGGATCTCGATCCGCTCGGTATCGGTGAAGTCGAACGTGGCGGATGCGATGCGGCTGTAATAGACCTGATCGACATAGATGCCGACGCCTTGCTCGATCCCGTCGTTGGTGAGGCCGAAGGGTGCGCCCAGCCCGCGGATGTTGGCGGCGGAATTGCGCGGGTTGGTGGAATAGAATTGCAGCGAGGGCTGCAACTGCGTCAGCCGGTTGACGTTATAGGCGCCGGTATCGGCCAGCGCCTGTCCGCCGATCACGGAGATGGCGATCGGCACGCTCTGCACCGTCTCCGCGCGGCGGCGCGCGGTGACGACGATGTCCCCGCCGCCCTGTTGCGCGGGGCCGAGCCGGCCCGCCTCCTCTTGCTGTTCCTGTGGCAGGGGCTGATCCTGCGGCGGATCGGCAGGCGGAGCATTTTGCGCGGCTGCGGCGGCGAGCAAGACAAGCGTGATCGACATTCTTCCCCCTCCAGCGAGGTTGCCTGAGGGACGGAGGCTAACCTCGATTCCAATTCCGACCAAGAAACTAGGATTTCATTCCACCTGCTTGAAAACTTCATTCGTCGCACCAAATTCCCTTCTGCATGGCGCCGCCAGCCGGGCCATGCGGGAAGTGCCGCGATCATCGGGCCTTTCCTGTCGTCAATTCGCTCAATGGAGGATTTGATATGCGACTCGATCTTACCCCCTAC
>JAYRJH010000028.1:9610-14321 GCA_041906415.1 Sphingomonas sp.
TTCGACCTGCTCGAAACCAACGCGCGTTCGGCGGGCGACAATTATCCCCCCTTCAACCTCGAACGGCTTGCCGAGGATCGCTATCGCATTACGCTGGCGGTGGCGGGTTTCTCGCGCGAGGAAATCGAGATCACCGCGCAGCAGAACCTGCTGCTCGTTTCCGGCAAGAAGGCCGATATGCAGGAGAACGCCAATTTCCTGCACGTCGGCATCGCGAACCGCAGCTTCGAGCGGCGTTTCGAGCTGGCCGACTTCGTGTTCGTGGAGGATGCGCGGCTGAACGACGGTCTGCTGGTGATCGATCTGGTCCGCGAGGTGCCGGAAGCGATGAAGCCCAAGACCATCGCGATCAAGACGGGCGCGCCGCTCGCTGCCGTGGAAGCCAAGGCGGACGAAGCCAGGGCTGCCTGAAGCGAACGCGGGCGCGGCAGGATCGACGCCTCCCCGCTCCCTTTCCGAGGCGTCGCGGGCGTCCGGGCCGAAAGGTCCGGGCGCCTTGCTTTTCCAGAATGCCGCATGGCGTCACATAAAACGCGTAACGCTCGCCTCAATGCGCCGCGACATGGCCTTCGCGGTGGAGCAGGCGCTCGAAGATCGAGGGGTCGAGCGGGGCATGGAAACGGCAACCCGCATCGAAATCGTCCGCCCATGTCACGTCCGCGCCGACCGGGCCTATGCCGGGCAGGGTCAGCCAGATCGACATGCCCTTGCGCAGCGCCGAATAGGTGCTCAATCGCGCACCGTGGATCGAAAGGTCCATCACCTTGCACAGGGCGCGGGCAAGCCCGCCGCCGGACGGTGAACGGAACGTATCCGGCGCGCGCGGGGCGCGGCGCCGGATATCGTCGGGTGCTGGCTCGAACTCTGCTGCGAACATGCCGGACACGCTAGGCCGGCATGCCTAATGCAGCGTTAACGACGTTACTTGCGCAGCGTCAGTCCGCCGCCGAAACGCTTGTTGAAGCGCGCCACCTGGCCGCCGGTGTCGAGCATCTGGCCACGGCCGCCGGTCCACGCCGGGTGCGCCAGCGGATCGATGTCGAGCTGCATCGTGTCGCCTTCCTTGCCCCAGGTGGAGCGGGTTTCGAACACGGTGCCGTCGGTCATCTGCACCTTGATCATGTGGTAATCGGGGTGAGTGTCTTTCTTCACGTCGTCAATCCTCGAACAATGGCTGGTTTCCGACCAGCCGGAAAGGAAGCGGCGCGCCTAGACCAGACGCGTCGGAAAGTCCAGCCGGGAGCCTGCCTCACGCTGCCTTGGGCGGATCCGCGATCATCGCGGTGAAGCTCGCTTCGGCCGCCACCTGCCCGTCGATCTTCGCCACGCCGGCGAATTTGCAGACGCTCGAACGCTTCTGCACGAATTCCACCTCGAGGCGCAGCAGCACGCCCGGCTCCACCGGCTTGCGGAACTTGGCGTTCTCGATCGCCATGAAATAGACCAGCTTGCCCGATCCCGCGAGACCGAGGCTTTCCACCGCCAGCACGCCAGCAGCCTGCGCCAGCGCCTCGACGATCAGCACGCCCGGCATGATCGGGCGGCCGGGGAAATGTCCCTGGAAGAAGCCCTCGTTGATCGTCACCGCCTTGATCGCCGCGATCGACCGCTCGGGGATCAGCTCCTCGACGCGATCGACCAGCAGCATCGGATAGCGATGCGGCAGTGCCGCCATCACCTTCGCGATGTCGAGCGGGCCGATCGACCCCCTCGCGGCATCAGCCTCGGTCACCGGCCCTGCGGAGCCTTGGTGTTGGTCGGCGCGGGTGCCGGAGCAGGAGCCGCGCCCTGCTGGGCGCCCTGCCCGCCCGGCTGCCAGTTCGCCGGCGGCGCGATGCTGACGCTGGGGACGAGGCGGTTCAGCTCGGTCGTCACGTCGGCGGTGAGGTCGCCGGCCGGATCGAGATGCACCACGTCGTTCGGGGCGAGCACGATGCCGGCCTTCTTGCGCGCCGCCGCGGCGTCGATCGCGGCCTTCAACTGGTGCTGGATCTGCTCGATCGCATAAGCGCGGGCGCGGACATAGGGCGTGGTCATGCGCTGAAGCTCGGCATTGCCCGCCTGCTCCTTCGCCTGGATCGCCTGCGCCTGCGTCTGAAGCTGCGCCTGGGCAACATTCGCCTTCTGGTCGTTCTGCAGCTTGGTCACCAGCGGCTGCAATTCGTTCGAGATCGCCTGGCGGCGCGCCTCGGCCTGATCCAGCGTCGTCTTATAGGTGGTCTGGAGCTGGCCCGCAGCCGCCTTCCACGCGTTGCTGCCGGCAACCGCGCCGTCGGGATCGACGACGGCGACGCCGTTCACCTGCGCCTGCGAAACGCCCGCAAGCAACGCGCCCGGCGCGAGAAGCGCGGCCGCCATCAGCATGGTCTTCTTGCTATTCATCAGAACTGAGTCCCTACGTTGAAGGTTACGAGTTTCTTGTCGTCGCCCGGCTGGGTGAGCAGCGCCTTGGCGATATCGATGCGCAGCGGGCCGAACGGCGACGTCCAGTTGACGCCGAAGCCCACCGACAGGCGCGGGCGGGCCGTGCCGCCGTAGAAGGTTTCCTTGAACGGCTGCGAGGCGATCAGCGCGCTGTTCGGGATGATGCCGTTGCACTTGCCGCTCGGATCGGGAAGGCCCGCCGCGCAGGTGGTGGTCGCGGTCAGCCCGGCCGCATTGGTATAGGTGTAGAGCGTGTTGCCGTTCGCATCCTTCTGCGGCAGCGGCAGGACGGTGCCGTCCGCCGCGACTGGGAAGGTCGCCGTCGGCAACGGCCGCGTGATGCTCCACAGGCTGCCCGCCTGCACGTAGATCGACGGGCGCAGCCCCAGTTCCCGCGCACCGGAACCGAGCGGCAGCTCCAGTTCGAGACGGCCGAGATAATAGGCCTTGCCGCCCAGCGCATCGTCGACGATCTGGTCCTTGTCGGTGACGAGCACCTGCTTGCCGCTCGAATCGGTCGTATAATATTGGCGCAGCATGCGCGGGCCGACGCCGCGAATGTCGAAGCCGCGGAACTGCGGCTCGCCGAGGTAGAAGCGATCGGTGATGCGCACCGAATCTACGCCCGGGCCACGGCTGCCTTCAAGCGACTTGATGAAGCCGCCCTCGCCCACCACGGAGAGGACGAAGCCCTTGCCGATGCCCCAATATTTCGCGCCTTCCGCGCGGGTGCGGATATAGCGCACGTCGCCGCCCAGCCCGGCGAAATCCTGGCTCAGCGACAGGCGCGAGCCCGCCGTCGGCCGCAAGCGGCTGTTCAGGCTGTTGTAGATGAACGAATAGCCCACGGAAGACGTCAGGCGGTTGCCGATCGCATCGCACAGATAGCGCCCGGCCTTCAGCGCATCGCACGCACCATTGGTGTAATAGGTGGCCTGATCCAGGCTCACCTGATCGTAGGACAGGCCGTAGCGCGCGGAGAAGGACCAATATTCGGTCATCGGCACGCCGGCACGGACCTGGAAACCGGTTGAGGTCTGGCTGTAAGTCGTCTGGCGATCGGTGCCGATATAGTTGAACGCGTTGTAATCGCGGCGGAACAGGTCGATGCCCAGCGCGATATTCTTGTCGAACAGATACGGCTCGGTAAAGCCAAGCTCCACCGACTTGGAATAGCTGGAATAATTGACACCCGCCCGCAGCTCCTGCGCCTTGCCGCGGAAGTTGGTCTGGGTGATGTTCGCCTGGATGATGAATTGCTCGAGGCTCGAATAACCGGCCGAAAGCTGGAGCTGGCCGGTCGGCTTCTCCTCGACATTCGCTTCCAGCACCACGCGATCCGGCACGGAGCCGGGTGTCTGCTTGATCTCGAACTTGTCCTGGAAATAGCCCAGGCTGTTGATGCGGTCGGTCGAACGCTTCACCTGGAAGCTGTTGAACGGATCGCCCTCCGCCAGACGCACCTCGCGGCGGATCACCTTGTCCTGCGTCTGGGTGTTGCCCGTGATCTCCACACGCTCGACATAGGTGCGCTGCGCCTGCGCGATGTGGAAGTTGATCGACATGGTCAGCGCTTCGCGGTCGCGCTGGAATTCCGGGT
This sequence comes from Sphingomonas sp., assembly GCA_041906415.1. Taxonomy (GTDB): domain Bacteria; phylum Pseudomonadota; class Alphaproteobacteria; order Sphingomonadales; family Sphingomonadaceae; genus Sphingomonas. The sequence goes on from JAYRJH010000028.1 coordinate 13,635, forward strand.
TCACGTCGGCGAAGGCGTAGCCGAACAGGCCGGCCGTCTGGCTCAGATTGTCGACCGTGTCCTCGACCTTCTTCGCGTCATACCAGTCGCCCTTCTTGATCGAGAGCGACTGGGCCATGCGCTTGTTGTCGAAATCGCGGATATCGCTGTCGACCGTCACGTCGCCGAATTTGTAGCGCGGGCCTTCCTCCACCACATAAGTGATGATGAAGTCGCGCTTGTCCGGCGTCAGTTCCGCCACCGCGCTGGTGACGCGGAAATCGGCGTAGCCGTTGGTCAGGTAGAATTGCCGGAGCTTCTGCTGGTCATAGGCCAGCCGATCCTGATCGTAGGACGTGTTCGACGACATGAAACGGAAGAAGCGCGATTGCTTGGTCGCCATCGTCGAGCGCAGCTTCGCGTCCGAGAACACCTCGTTGCCGATGATGTTGATCTGGCGGACCTTGGACTTCGGCCCCTCGCTGATCTCGAACACCACGTCGACGCGATTCTGGTCGAGGTTGACCATCTTCGGATCGACGCTGGCGGCGAAACGCCCCTGCCGGCGATACAGCTCGATGATCCGCGCCACGTCAGCGCGCACGGCGGAGCGGGTGAAGATCTGGCGCGGCTTGAGCTTGATCTCCTTGGTGATCTTGTCCTCTTTCAGGCGCTTGTTGCCTTCGAGGATCACCCGGTTGATAATCG
>JAYRJH010000482.1:0-2016 GCA_041906415.1 Sphingomonas sp.
CTCGGCGGACCGGCGGAGGTGCGTGCGCTCACCACCGCCGTCGCCGAGATGCACGATCGCCTCGCCCGTCATGCGGAACAGCGGACCAACATGCTCGCCGCGATCGCGCACGACATGGGAACGCCGCTCTCCCGCCTCGCCTTCTGGATCGAGCAATTGCCCGACGCCGCGCGCGACCGCGCCTCCGCCGATATCGACGAGATGCGCGCGATGATCGCCGACACGCTGAATTTCGCGCGCGACGAGGCGGGAGAGCGCGATTCGTCGCTGGTGGAGCTGGGCAGCCTGCTCGATTCGGTGGTGGAGGACATGGGCGTCGGAGGCGCCGCCGTCTCCCTCGTGCCGGGGCCGCGCGCGGTGGTGCGCGGCGATCCCCGCGCGCTGCGGCGGGTGTTCGCCAACCTGATCGGCAATGCGATCCGCTACGGCGGCGCGGCGCGGGTGAGCTGGACGGCAGGGCCGGAAGCAACGATCCAGATCAGGGACGACGGCCCCGGCATCGATCCCGCGCAGGCGGAGCGCCTGTTCGACCCCTTCGTGCGCGGCGATCCCTCCCGCAACCGCGCCACGGGGGGCACCGGGCTGGGCTTGGCGATCGTGCGCGCGATCGTCACGCGGCATGAAGGGCATGTCACGCTCGCCAATCGCGAGGAGGGCGGCGCGGTCGCCACCGTCACGCTGCCGCTGGCGCGGTGAGGACCGGGCGGCGATTGAAACATTTTGAAATGTTTTGGCGCGATGCTGAAATATCGGCGCGACGTTGAGGCTTCAGAAACATCCACGGTCCTTCCGGCGGCCCCCTCCGCCGAAAGGATGATGTGACCTCCCGTCATGTCCGCCCCCGCCAGACTCCCGGCTGGCGGGGGCATTCATTGCCCGCTAGGAGCGGGAGCATGCACGGCGCTCCTCTCATCCTGTACAACAGCCTCACCCGTCAGACGGAAGAGCTACGCCCGATCGCGCCTCCGCGGGTGGGCGTCTATTCCTGCGGGCCGACGGTCTACAATTACGCCCATGTCGGCAATCTGCGCGCCTATGTCTTCACCGATACGCTGGCGCGGACATTGCGGTGGAAGGGCTATGACCTCACCCATATCATCAACATCACCGATGTGGGCCACCTGACGTCCGATGCGGACGCCGGCGACGACAAGATGGAAGCCGCCGCGAAGAAGGCCGGACAGGATATCTGGGCGATCGCCGCGCATTACACGCAGGCCTTCAAGCAGAATCTGAAGGATCTCAACATCGGCGATCCATCGCGCTTCCCGCTTGCCACCGATCATATCGCCGAGATGATCGATTTCGCGAAGGCGATCGAGGCGAAGCATTGCTACCGGTTGAGCAGCGGCCTGTATTTCGATATCTCCACCGTGCCCGATTACGGCCGCCTCGCGCGGACGCATGACGATGCGGGCGAGAGCCGGATCGATCCGGTTTCGGGCAAGCGCCATCCGCAGGATTTCGCGATCTGGCGCACGTCCGCCCCCGGCGAGAATCGTCAGATGGAATGGGATTCGCCCTGGGGGCGCGGCGCGCCGGGCTGGCATCTCGAATGCTCGGTGATGAGCAAGAAATATCTCGGCGAGCAATTCGATATCCACACCGGCGGGATCGACCATCGCGAGATCCACCATCCGAACGAGATCGCGCAGAACCAGGCGCATTGCGAATGCGCGGATACCGGCGCGAACCTGTGGATGCACAACAACTTCCTGGTGGAACGCGCCGGGAAGATGAGCAAATCCTCCGGCGAGTTCCTCACGCTTTCGGCGCTGGTGGATCGCGGCTTCCACCCGCTTTCCTATCGGATGCTGTGCCTTCAGGCGCATTATCGCAGCGAGCTGGAATTCTCATGGGAGAATCTGGCGGCGGCGCAGGTGCGGCTGAAGCGGCTGGTGCAATTGGTGGAGGGATTGCGCGCACGCCCCCCCGCCCCCTCCGCGCAATCGGCGGACGGCTATCGCGAGCAGCTCGACGCGGCTTTGTCGGACGATCTCAACACGCCCAGGGCGC
>JAYRJH010000483.1:0-2016 GCA_041906415.1 Sphingomonas sp.
CGGCACGGTGGGCACCAGCGCGCAGGCGATCATCATCGGCTGGCAGGTCTATGGCATCGCGCGGCAGACGATGGACATCAGGCAGGCCGCCTTCATGCTGGGCATGATCGGGCTGGCGCAATTCCTGCCGCTGTTTCTGCTCACGCCCGTGGTGGGGCTGGTGGCGGACAGCATGGACCGGCGCTGGATCGTCCGCCTCACCACCCTGCTGCTGGTCATCACCTCCGCGATGCTGGGCGTGCTGACCTGGGCCGGGGCGCTGGGCCTGCCCGCCCTGTTCGGCGCGGCGGTGCTGATCGGGGTGGCGCGCGCCTTCGCCGGCCCGGCCTATTCCGCGCTCGCCCCCAATCTGGTGCCGCGCGAAAGCCTGCCGACCGCGATCGCCGTCTCCTCCATCGCGTGGCAGGTGGGCACGATCGCGGGGCCGAGCGTAGGCGGCCTGCTCTACGCCATCCACCCCGACGTGGCCTATGGCTGCGTATCGGGGCTGTTCCTGATCGCGCTGGTCGGCATCTTCCTGATCGGGCCGGTGCCCCAGCCCCCGGCGCAGACCGATCGGCATCCGCTGGCGCGCATCCTCGACGGCTTCGGCTATGTGAAGCGCAACCGGCTGGTGCAGGCGGCGATCACGCTCGATCTGTTCGTGGTGCTGCTGGCGGGCGCGACCGCGCTGCTGCCGATCTATGCCCGCGACATCCTGAAGGTGGGGCCGAGCGGGCTTGGCTTCCTCGCCGCCGGCATGGGGATCGGCGCCGCGGTGACGGCCTTCTGGTTCTCCTTCCGCCCGATGCGCCACAATGTCGGCGTGAAGATGCTGGGGTCGGTGATGGTGTTCGCGCTCGCCATCCTCACCTTCGGCGTCTCCACCAACTTCCTCCTCAGCCTCTTCGCGCTGATCGTGGCCGGGGGCGCGGACATGGTTTCGGTCTATGTCCGCTCCTCGCTGATCCAGCTCCACACGCCGGACGAGATGCGCGGGCGGGTGAGCGCTGTGAGCCAGCTCACCATCTCCGCCTCGAACGAGCTGGGCGAGGCGGAGAGCGGCCTGATGGCCTCGCTGCTCGGCCCCGTCGGCGCGGTGGTGTTCGGCGGGACGGCCGCGATCGTCATCACCCTGCTGTGGTCCCGCCTCTACCCGGAACTGAAACGCGCGCGGACATTTGATCCACCCGAAACCTTCGACACGCCCTCACAATACGGAGCAACGCAACCATGAAGGTCAACACGATCCTGGAGACGATCGGCAACACGCCCCATATCCGCATGCAGCGGCTGTTCCCCGGCGCGGAGGTGTGGATCAAGTCCGAACGCAGCAACCCCGGCGGCTCGATCAAGGATCGCATCGCGCTCAGCATGATCGAGGCGGCGGAGCGCGACGGCCTGCTCAAGCCCGGCGGCACGATCATCGAGCCGACCAGCGGTAACACCGGCATCGGCCTCGCCATGGTCGCGGCGGTGAAGGGCTACAAGCTGACCCTCGTGATGCCGGAGAGCATGAGCATCGAGCGCCGCCGCCTGATGCTGGCCTATGGCGCGCGCTTCGACCTCACCCCGCGCGAGAAGGGCATGAAGGGCGCGATCGAGCGCGCGATCGAGCTGGTGAAGGAAACGCCCGGCGCATGGATGCCGCAGCAATTCGACAATCCCGCCAACATCGACGTCCATGTCCGCACCACCGCCCAGGAGATCTTGCGGGACTTCGCCGATGCGCCGATCGACGTGATCGTCACCGGGGTGGGCACCGGCGGTCACATCACCGGCGTGGCCGAGACGCTGAAGAAGAGCTGGCCGGACCTGAAGGTGTTCGCGGTGGAGCCGACCGCCTCGCAGGTGATCGGCGGCGGGCAGCCGGGGCCGCACCCGATCCAGGGCATCGGCGCGGGCTTCATTCCCGCCAACCTTCACACGCAGGCGCTGGACGGCGCGATCGCCGTGGAGCCGGAAGCCGCCAAGGAGATGGCCCGCCGCTCCGCGCGCGAGGACGGCGTGCTGGTCGGCATCTCCTCCGGTGCGACG
>JAYRJH010000484.1:0-2014 GCA_041906415.1 Sphingomonas sp.
TCCGGCAGGCAAATTCCAGTTCGAGATTGCCGATCAGTTGCGCAATCTGCGCGGTGTCGTCCTCGATCATCTCGACCTGGGCCTCGACCTCGTCGAGATGCTCTTCCACCAGATCGCCCAGGAAATCGCCGGACGTCACCGGCCCCTCGCCCTTTGCCAGACGCGCGGCAATTTCAAGGATCGGATCGACATCGGCCTCGCGCGTACTGATGACGCGGTCGGGGGTCAGCCACAACCGCATCGAGATCATGTCTTCGGGGCGCGCCATGTCCTCGCCGCGCAGATGCATGGCCTTCAGAAGCACCATGATCCCCTCATCGCGCACCCTGAGACGCGAACGTGTGTCCTCTTCCATCAGCGCATCGACGATCAGATCGTCCAGCGCCACCTCGTCCATCAGATAGGTCGAGGTCTCTTTGTGGCGGATGCACATGTGCAGCCACTCGCCGCCACCCTTCAATGGCAAGAGGTGCAGAAAGCCGGGCGATTTGCGGGCGGTATCCATATGTGTTCAGTGCTCCCGGGTTGCGATCGGGCCGCCAAAGGCCGAGGCAAAGGCGGCATGGGCCTCAAGTGGGCCGCAGAGGATGGCGTTGTGCCCCTTACCGGCCAAATCGCTCCAACTGGGGCGGACAAGACCATCGGCATTGCGCCGCGCGAGCGGGATCAGCGCAGCGGCGGCACCCCAGTCCGAAGGGTCGGCGGGGGGCTGCCGGACCAACTTATGTTCGGCGATCATGGCATTCTCACCCAACCGATGAAGTACAAGGAACGGCAACTTGCCCGCGCCCGCACGCGACAGCCAGCGCGAGGCCAAGCTGCAGATCAGCCGTTCTGCCCAAGGCGTCAGCAGCACATAACGCAGATAGATGATGACGGCGGCGACGGCGACCGCGTCCAACTGCCCGAGCAACCCTGTCATCGAAGTGCTGACACCAAAGGCGCCTACGACCATCGTTGCGATCAGGGAACCAAGCCCGATGCTGCCGGTAATCATAAGAGTAACCAGAACATGGCGTCGTTCAAGGGTTTGCAGCAGGAGTTCGGATTCGCTTGTGGTGAAACCCGCCCCGGTCAGCGCGGAAACTGCCTGAAGCCGGGCAACATGCCGCGGGATGCCGCTGTGTTCAAGCAAAAGCCCTGCGACCCGCACGATGGTGGACGTGACCGTGAAAAGGATCACAATCGACAATGCGGCGCCCATATCACTTCACTCCCCTCGCGCCGACAGCGCTTCCCGGTGGTGTCGGCCTTCCCGATCGATCCCACACTTGAGACCAAACTAAAGGAATGAAAATGATCGACAAGTCCCACCTTCGCACCACGATGCTGGCCCTTACCGGGGCCGAGCTGACCCAGGCCCACAAGACCTATGAACGTTTCCTTGCCTCCGCGCGGCTGGATCGGTCGGAGCCTATCGAAAACGACGAACAGGCCCAGGCCGAAACCGCCGCCGATCTGGCCGAGGCCTTCGACGATCGCGAACACGAGGCCCAGGCCAAGATAGCCGCGCTGCAGGCGTTGGATCTTGGCCCGAAGGACGAAGTCGCCCCCGGCGCCGCGGTGCGCATAGGTGATCGTTATCTGGTGATCGGCGTTTCCACCGCGGAATTCAGCTGCCAGGGCAAGCAGTTTGTCGGCATCTCACAGGCCGCGCCGATCTATGCGGCGCTCGAGGGCAAGCGGGCGGGCGAGACCTGCGAATTCCGCGGCCGAAAACTGCGAATCGACGAGGTGCTTTGAGCCGGGGCCGCGACAATGACCGAATATCTCAAGGACGGGCGTCCGCGTCTGCCACCCAATCAGGTGGTGACGCGCAAGTTTCCGGTGATGACGGCAGGCACCCCCGTCACGGCCGGCAAGGACAGCTGGTCGCTGACGCTCGATGGTGAAGTTGCCCGACCGCTTACGCTGGATTGGCAGGGTCTGACGGCCCTGGCGCAGCAAGAGTTCACAGTGGATATCCATTGCGTGACCCGCTGGTCGAAGCTCGATACTCGCTGGCGGGGCGTAT
>JAYRJH010000029.1:0-1376 GCA_041906415.1 Sphingomonas sp.
GATCGAGCCCTCCACCGCCTCGAACAGGATGTCGAGCAGATCGTCGCGGTGGATCTCGTAGCGAGCCCCGTCCTGATTGTCTGGCCTCGAGGTGGCCATTAATCTGCCGAGCGTCGTGTCGTCCTTGTCCTTGAACTCGAAGGTTCGTGGGGGGAGCGCCCTGGCCCGCACGGCTTCGATCATCCCCATGCGGGCGAGAATGTCGATCGTTTCCCCTTCGATGTCGACGGGGGTGCCGCCCCGGCGCAGGCCGCTGGCGGCCTCGATGAGCGTTACATGATAACCGAGCCTCGTCATCCAGAATGCCGTGGATAGGCCGGAGAAGCTCGCACCGCTGACAAGCACTGATCTTGGGCCCTGCGTCGCCGCAGTGACGAAAGTTGACGGATCAGCCATGGTAACCTCAATTTCAGACGCAGAGTTAGTAATACTCGATCTATAAATATACGCAGTATAGAAAGCAAGCGATGCCCGAACCCGCTCTCCAGAGACGTACGCGCAAGCGGTTACAGACCCGCCAGGCGATCTCCGATGTAGCGACGCGCCTGTTTTTTGAGCGGGGCTTCGACAATGTGACGATCGACGAGATCGCTGAGGCGGCCGATGTCGGGCGAATGACGGTGTTCAACCATTTCCCCCGCAAGGAGGACATGTTCTTCGATCGGGAAGACGAGATGCGCGACATTGCCTTCGCGGCCATCCGGGAGCGCGACGCGGGCACGTCGCCCATACAAGCGATGAAAGCGCTCGCGCATCGGCTGATCGACCAGCCGCATCCGTCGTATCCGCTCTTTCGAGGCACCTATCTGTTCGTCGAGACGGCGCTGGCAAGTGAAGCTTTGAAGGCGCGCGCGCGTCAGATGCGCGACGATTTCGTGCGCGCGCTGGCCGTGGAACTGGCCAGTGCCGTCGACCCCCTACACGACGATCCGAACGCGCATCTGGCTGCGGGAATGATTGCGTCGGTCTGGAGCGTTGCCTTCACGCAAGCCCATGAGGCCTTTGGCCGGACGCAAGAGCCCGGAGACGCGAACTGCATGTTTCTGACACTGATCGATAGAGGGACTGCAGGTATCGAGGCTGCGTTAACCGATACTGCATACGCCTGAGTTGAACTTGATTTAAGGTGAAGGAGCCCTTTGAGTCCGACGTCCACTACGCGCCCCAATCCCGGACGTTTAACGTGGAAGAGCGATTGCCTGAAAGCGGACGTGTTCTCGAGGCGTCGGGATACCACTAAGCACTGGATGGGGTGCCAGAGATGGTGACGCCCTGTGGGTTGTGCGCAGGTGTCGTCCTAACCCATGTGATAGCGGCAACGACCGCACCGCTTCACACGACGGCGGCGGGGGAAGTCAGGAGACTTTCCGAATGAC
>JAYRJH010000029.1:1386-14237 GCA_041906415.1 Sphingomonas sp.
GATCAAGCACCGGATGTAGCGCTCGACGAAACCGATCAGTTGATCGCCTCGAACAAGGTAGACGGTACCGCTGTCTACAATCACGACGGCGAGAAGCTGGGCAGCATCTACAACTTCATGGTCGATAAGCGCTCCGGCCAGGTCGAGTATGCCGTGCTCCAGTTCGGCGGCCTGTTCGGGCTTGGTAGTGACTATTACCCGTTGCCCTGGGCCAAGCTAACCTACGACACCGGTCTCGGCGGCTATGTCACGGACGTGGATGGCGCAGTGCTCGATGACGCCCTTCGCTTCAGCGACGACGAACCGCGCTTCGATCGTGCGTACCGGGAACGTGTCTACGGATATTACGCAATCCCGTTCGTCTGATTCAGCCAGGGACCATCCGCGATAGGAGGACGATATGCCGCGTGGTGACAAGGACGCTTATACCGACAAGCAGAAGCGCAAGGCAGCGCATATCGAGGAGGGGTACGAAGATCGTGGCGTACCCAAGAACGAGGCGGAGCGCCGCGCCTGGGCGACTGTTAACAAGGAGTCCGGCGGCGGCAACAAATCCGGCGCCGGACGAGGCAAGCCGGATACGCGTGTCTCGTCGTCGCGAGGCGGTCGAGCGCATAAGTCTGGGTCGGCCGAACAGCGCTCTGCGGCCGCCCGGAAAGGCTGGGTCACCCGGCGAAAGAACGAAGGCAAATGAGCAGCCATCGCCGTCGCAAGGACCGGCGACGACATCTCACGGCATCGGATACCCTTGGCTGGGTCTTCCGCCCTTCGAAAATGGCGAGTGTTTGAGCGGCATGTTGGCCAGAACCGCTGGGACCCAATCGCTATAGGGAAGAGGCGCCGGCAGATCGGTATATCGTACATCTATGCGCCATCCATTACCCTGCCAAAATTGGTCGTCACGTGGATCAGGGCGCTCAGCATCATATGCGGCGTCGGTTGCTTCCGCGACAGCTCGCAACGCATTATCTACACCGGCAAAAATAAGGTCGCCTGGCTGCACTCGGACCATGTTTGACCAATATTCCTGGGCCTGCTGCCTCTTCCCACGCTTCGGTGCCCACAAATACCCGCCCTTACGTGCGCGCTTCCAGCTGCTCCCCTGATACACAATCCAGAATGCCACTCGACCGGATCTCCAATGCCAGCGGAACGCTAAACCCGAAAAGTCGAATCCGGTATAGGTGCGCTCTATTCGCCAGAGGATTGGCTGGTTTGAACACCCATGTCGCTCGACGGTTTGGAGACGGATTGCTAGGATCGTCGGAGTTCGTAGCGGTCGGATCAGGCGTCGGCGCGGTTTTCGCTGTATGACGGCGCGTCACCTGAGCCTGTAGCGTTGCTAATCTTTTATCGGCATAGTCCGCGTCCTCGCCTGCGGCGGTCGCTGCCTTCAAATATCGTCCGGCTGCGGCTTCCGCGTCGAACCAATCAACCTCCTTTTCCGAGCCATCCGCTTCATCGTCGCCGAGAGCCAGGCTCGCCATGGTCGGTTTTGACGTTCGCTCGGCGGTTAAACGTATGCGACTACAGAATAGTGCTACCGCGTTTTGTCATTTTTAAGGTCCGTGCCGTTGGTCTAGCCTTTGCTCAGGCAGGACGTGAAGATCCTGTCGATCGGAGAGCAGGATGGCTGACGCAATTGAAAGGCGCGGCGAAGTCGAGCGTTCATCGTCAGAACCGGGCGGAGGGGTTTTGTCGGCTGTCGGGCGTTTGCCGCTCTACATCCTGGTCGTGCTCGGCCTGATGAACACGCTGAACTATCTCGATCGGCAGGTCATCAATATCGTGGTCGAGCTGATCAAGGTCGACCTCAAGCTGAAGGACTGGCAGGTCGGTGTGCTCACGGGCCTCGCCTTCGCCGTCTTCTATACGGTGTGCGCGGTGCCGATCGCGCGGCTGGCCGAGCGCATCCATCGACCCACCATTCTCGCCGCATCATTGGCGACATGGAGCCTCTTCACCATAGTGTGCGCGGGCGCGCAGAATTTCGTGCAACTAGCGCTCGCCAGACTTGGCGTCGGCTTCGGCGAGGCAGGCGGGACGCCTGCCGCCCATGCGCTGTTGACCGATGCGACCCCGCCCGCGAAACGCGCGCTCGCCATGGCGATCTTCTCTGCGGGCATTCCGTTCGGCGGGCTGCTCGGGCTGATGATCGGCGGCATCGTTGCCGATCGATATGGCTGGCGCACCGCCTTCCTGGTCGCAGGTGCGCCGGGCATCCTGATTTCGCTGATCATCCTGTTTACGGTGCGCGAGCCGCGGGGCGGGAGTCTGCGCGAGGATATCGCCAGATTCCGTGCGCCGCGTCCGGATTCGCCGCATCTGGGCGCGGCGCTCAAGGAGTTGCTCGCGAAGCGCAGCTTTCTGCTGATCGGATTGGGGGGAGCAAGCGGCGGCCTGGTCAACTATGTCCAGGCCGCCTTCACCAGCGCCTTCTTCCTGCGCGCGCACAATGATTTCCTGACCGTTGCGGGCGCGCGGTTGGGCGCGGCGTTTCACACCAAATTGGGCGCCGTCGGCTTTCTCGGCTTATCACTCGGGCTGCTGGTCGGAGTGGGTGGGGTATTGGGGACGCTCGCCGGCGGTTGGGTCACCGATCGCGGCGCACGGCGCTCACCCGGCGCCTATATGGTAGTGGCAGGCGGCTCAAAGCTCGTCGCAGCGCCGCTTGGCATTCTACTATTGCTATCGTCGAGCACGCCGATCGCCTTTGCCTTTGTCGGCCTGGTGGCGTTTGTCCGCGGCATGAGCTTCGCGCCCGGCTTCGGCAGCGTACAGGGGCTGGTCCGGCCGGCGCTTCGTCCCACCGCCTCGGCCGGGTTGTTCTTCATCATCAACCTGCTCGGACTTGGCCTGGGTCCGCTGTCGGTCGGCATCCTGAGCGACGTCATGTCTTCAGCCGGTCTGGGTCCCCGCGACGGCTTGCGCATGGCGATGATCTGCGCCGAGGTGGTCGGGATGATGGGGGCGTGCTTCTATTTCATCGCGCTGCCGCGCTACGTCCGCGAAGTGATCAGTTAGCGCTGCGCCGCACAATGCGCTGACGGCATAGCGTCAGCGACATTAGTCGTTGGCGCGTCTCCCGACCCCGGGGTAAGCGTGATGCATGACGGACCCCAAGGTCTGCACCGGGAGGATGGCGATGCGGGACACCACGCAGCACAAGGCGCGCAATCAATCGATGGCGCTGGGCACCAGCCTGATCGCGATGGCGGTCGTGATGGGAACGCCGTCGGCACACGCCCAATCGGCGCCCGCCAGCCCGCCGCAGACGACCACGCCGGCACCGGCCGACAAATCCGGCGACGACAAGACCGACATCGTCGTGACCGGCTCCAGGACCATCCGCAACGGCAATGCCGCGCCGACCCCGGTCACGGTCATTTCCGCCGCTCAGCTCCAGGCCTCGGCGCCCACCACCGTGGCCGATGCGCTCAACCAGATGCCCGTCCTCGCCAATTCTTCGCGGCCGACCAGCGCTGGATCGAGCGGCATCCCGGGCCAGGCGACCGGCAACGGCGCCAATATCCTCAACCTTCGCGGGCTTGGCGCCCAACGCACGCTGGTACTGCTCGACGGTCGGCGGCTGGCACCGACCAACGCGCTGGGCTCGACCGACATCAACTTGATACCCGAGGACCTATTGCAGCGGGTCGATATCGTGACCGGTGGTGCGTCGGCCGCCTACGGCTCGGATGCGGTCGCCGGCGTTGTCAACTTCATCCTCGATCGCAAGTTCACCGGGCTCAAGCTCTCAGTGCAGAGCGGAGTCTCTGGCCGCGGCGATGCTGGCTCGTACAAGGCGTCAGCTACGTTCGGGGCGAAGCTCGGTGACAATGCCCGGGTGCTGGGTGGCGTCACCTATTTCCATATCAACGGGATCGGCCTGGATTATGGTGGGCGCTCCTGGGCGGAGACCGGCTGGGGGATCATCCCGACCGGGGGCAGCCCGACAAGCATCATCGCGCCGAATGTACGGTACAGCACGGCCACCTATGGCGGCCTGATCACATCTGGAGTGTTGTCGGGCAAGATGTTCCTGCCTGACGGTTCGCTCGCCACCTTCACCCCTGGGCAGTACAAGACCTCGCAGCTGATGAGTGGCGGCGACGGCGCCGCAGGCCGCACCAATCTCCTGCCTGCGCTCTCGACGCTCGACGGCTTCCTCCACGTGGATGCCGACCTGACCCCGAACATCAACCTGTTCGCCGAAGGGGCCTATGGCCGCGTCACCACCGACTATCCCGAACTGACCGGCGGCAACCAGCAGGGCGCGACCGCCTACACGATCTTCAGCGACAACGCCTATCTGCCGCAGGCGGTGAAGACCGCGATGGCCAATGCCGGCCAGACCTCGTTCACGCTCGGCCGCTACGACCGCGACTGGGGCCCGGTCACCGTCAGCACCGACACCCGCACGATCAACCTGACCGCGGGCGCCGAGGGCAAGTTCGGCGGCGACTGGCATTATTCGCTCTATTATAATTACGGCCGTACCGTCTCGATCGCGCGGACCAAGAACAACCCGATCCTCTCCAACCTCTACAATGCCGCCGACGCGGTGGTGAACCCCGCTACCGGGCAGATCGTGTGCCGCACGACCCTGCTCGGTCTGGCGGTCGGCAATGGCTGCGTGCCGATCAACCTGTTCGGCGAGGGGGCGCCTTCGGCCGCCGCGATCGCCTACGTCTCGGGCACCAACTATGCGCGCCTTGTGACCAAGCAACAGGTTGCGGCGTTCGACGTGCGTGGCGAACCGTTCTCGCTCTGGGCGGGTCCGGTGTCGATCGCGTTCGGTGCCGAGTGGCGCAAGGAAGAGGCGGTCCAGACCGTCGATGCGATCTCGACCAGCGTGAAGGCGGCCAACGGCATTCGCGGTTATCCGACCAACGCGCTCGGGACGGTCGGCGGCTTCCAGCAGACCAACGCCCAGCCGATCGCCGGTCAGTTCGACATCAAAGAGGGTTTCTTCGAGGTCGACGTGCCGCTCCTCAAGGACGTGCCGCTGGCCAAGACGGTCGATCTGAACGGCGCGGTCCGCTACGCCGATTACAGCACCGTCGGCGGGGTCACGACCTGGAAGGTCGGCCTGTCGTGGAAGGTGTTCGACGACCTGCGTCTGCGCGCGACGCGATCGCGCGATATCCGCGCGCCGAACATCCAGGAACTGTTCCAGCCCTCGCAGCAGGTCAACGGTCAGGGCGCGCGTGATCCGATGTTCGGCGGCACGTCGTTCGCGGTCGTCCAACGCATCACCGGCAATACCGGACTGAAGGAAGAAACCGCCAACACGCTGATCATCGGTGGAGTGTATCAGCCGAGTTGGCTCAAAGGCTTCAGCGTCAGCGTCGATTATTTCAAGATCGACATCGCCAACGTCATCACCGCGCCGACCGTCCAGCAGGTGGTCGACGGCTGTTTCGGCACCAACGCCGGCTTCTGCAGCCTGATCACCCGCAATTCGTCGAACGTGATCACCTCGGTGACGACGCCGACGTTCAACCTCGCCGCGCTCAAGACCGACGGTCTCGACATCGAGGTGAATTATACGCAGTCGGTCGGGAGCGGGGCGCTCAGTGCGCGGCTGCTCGGCACCTATACGGGCAAGCTGGCGACGACCAATAGCGGTGTGACGATCGATCGCGCGGGCGATCTCAGCACAACCGGCACACCGCACTGGCTGCTGACCGGATCGATTGACTATTCGGGCGGGCCGTTCGGGCTGCTCCTCCAGGAACGCTATATCGGTCCGGGCAAATACGACGCGTCGCTCACGCCTGCGCAGCTCGCCAACAATCGCGTGCCGGCGGTGTTCTATACCGACGTGACCGCGCGCTTCACGATCGGCAGCAGCCCGGCCAAGCCGCAATTCTTCGTGACCGTGAACAATCTGTTCGACCAGGATCCGCCGATCACGCCCAACGGCGCCGTCACCACGCCGCGCGCCGCCAACGGCTTCCGCTACGATTTCGTCGGACGGTATTTCACTGCCGGCTTCAAGCTGAAGTTCTGATCGCGCGCATGTCGGATTATCGTACCCTGATCTACGAACCCGGCGCGGTGTGTCGGGTTCGGCTCAACCGGCCGGACAAGCGCAACGCGCAAAGCTGGACGATGCTGCGCGAGATGGATCACGCCTTTGCACGGGCGGCGGCCGATCCCGATTGCCGCGTCATCGTGCTATCGGGGGAAGGGGCGTGCTTTTCCGCCGGACACGATCTGTCGTCCGAACAGCAGCAGGAGGACGTGGCGCGCGACGGCGCCGGGCTGCAGCCGTTCGAGCGCGGCCAGCTGAGCCGCGATATCTATACGGACAGTCACCTGCGTTGGCGCGACTTGCCCAAGCCGACCATCGCCATGGTCCACGGCCATTGCCTGTTCGGCGGATGGATGATCGCCGCCGCGATGGACCTGATCTTCGCCGCCGACGACGCGCTCTTTCTCGGCTCCTATGGCGACTATTTCACCACCGCCTGGGATGTCGGCCCGCGCAAGGCCAAGGAACTGCTCTTCTCCAACACCGTGATCGACGCGCGCGAGGCTGAGCGGCGCGGCCTGGTCAACCGGGTCTTCGCGCCCGACCGGCTGGTCGATGAAACGCTCGCTTTCGCGCGCCGCATCGCCGAGCAGGATCCGTCGCGCAATCGCCTGATCAAGTTCGCGATCAACCAGGCGCAGGACGCCATGGGGTTCACGACCGCGGTGCGCGCCGTCGGTGCGGCATTCATCACGCGCAATTACCCCATGCCGGGCGAGGCGAGCGGCGAGCGCCCGGCCGGGCTCGACCTGCACGGGCAGTTTCGCGGTGCGGTCGGCTCCGCGCTCGAACTTCATGCGCGCAAGACCGCTTCAAGGGGGCAGGAATGACACCGTTCGCGGGGCTGCGCGTGGTCGAGCTGGGAACGGGGATCGCGCTCGCCTTTTGCGGAAAATTGTGCGCGGATTTCGGAGCCGAAGTCATCAAGGTCGAGCCGAGCGGGGGCGATCCTCTCCGTCGGATGCCGCCCTTGGCGGAGGTCGCCGACGGTCAGTACGAGAGCGCCTATTTCGCCTGGCTCAACACCAACAAGTCGTTGACTATGCCGATCCCGGCGCGCTCAGACCGCTCGCCGCCCTGATCGCCGATGCCGATATCCTGCTCGATGCCCGGCCGCTCGAGGCGATGGTCAATGGCACGCTCAGCCACGAGGCGCTGCGCGCGCGCCATCCAGGCCTGATTGTCACTGCGATCAGTTGGTTCGGCGAGGACGGACCCTATCGCGACTTCGAGGGAACCGATGCCGTGGCGCGCGCGCTGGCCGGCGTCATCAAGGGGGTGGGCCCGGTCGACGGACCGCCGCTTCTCCCGCACGATGGTCAATCGGGTCTGCTCTCGGGCCTCGCCGCGTTCATTCCTACCGCCGCCGCTTTCCTCGCGCGCGACGATGGCGGGCGGCGGATCTCGGTCGACCAACATGAGGCGCTCGCTTTGATCGTCGAGCTCGACATCAGCTATGCGCTCCAGGGCACCGCGCGACCGCGGTCGGGAATCAATCGCTTCGGCCGCCATTATCCGGCGTCGATTTATCGCGCCAAGGACGGCTGGATCGGCATATCAACTGTAACCCCGGCGCAATGGCGCGGCATGTGCGCTGTGCTCGGTGCGCCCGAGATGGCGAGCGATCCGCGCTACGCGACTTCGCAGGATCGGCTCCAGCACAGCGATGAACTCGACGCGATCCTCGAGCCGTTGTTCGCGCGCAAGGCGGCGCACGAATGGTTCAAGATCGGCATGGCGAACCGCTTGCCGCTGGTCGTCGTGCCGACGATGGACCAGCTTCTCGAACAGACCGTGCACCGTGAGCGCGGCGCGTTCGTGCCCGTCGAGATCGGCGCGGCCCGGTTCGAGGCGCCGATCCTGCCGCAACGAATGGGCGCAGACGGTCCCTTGGCTGGCGGCCGCGCGCCGATGCTCGGCGAGGGGGACGATCGCTGGTCGGCGGCCCAGAATCGCCCAGCATCTGCCGCCCGGCGCGCCGATCCGGCCGACCTGCCGCTGCGCGGCGTGCGTATCGTCGACCTGACAATGGGATGGGCCGGGCCGTTCGCGGCGCGCCATCTTGCCGATCTCGGCGCCGACATCATCAAGATCGAGAGCTGCAGCTATTTCGACTGGTATCGCGGTACCGACGAGTCCGAGGCATTCCGGCTCAGCAAGCAATATGAGAAGAATCTCACCTTCAACCTGATGAACCGCAACAAGCGCGGCGTCACGCTCGATCTAACCACGCCCGAGGGCAAGGCGATCTTGAAGGCGCTGATCGCCTCGGCCAACGGTGTTATCGAGAATTATTCTGCCGAGGTCCTGCCCAAGCTCGGGCTGGACTATCCGGTACTGAGCGCGATCCGGCCCGATCTGGTCATGGTTTCGATGGCAGCGTTCGGCGCCGGCAACGCCTGGAGCAAGACGCGCGCCTATGGCGGCACGCTCGAACAGGCGTCGGGCCTGCCGGTGGTCAGCGGATTCGAGCATTGGCCGCCGACGATGACCACTTATGCGCACGGCGATCCGGTCGGCGGTTTCAACGGCGCTACCGCCATGTTGCTCGGCCTGATCCGGCAGCAACGCACCGGCGAGGGCGGGTGGATCAATCTCTCGCAGATCGAAGGCATGTTGTCGCTGACCGCACCGGCGATCATCGAGCAGTCGCTGTTCGGCACCGTTGGCCCGCGAACCGGCAGCCGGCACCCGCTCTACGCGCCGCAAGGCGTCTATCCCGCCGCGGGAGACGATGGCTGGGTCACCCTCACGGTGCGCTCGGACGCCGAATGGCAGGCGCTCGCCCGTATCATCGGCCCGGCGGAGCTCGCGACCGATCCCCGCTTTGCAACGCTCGGCGATCGCCAGGCCAATGCCGACGCGCTGGACGCGATCATCGCCGCCTGGACGCGGCCACAGGACCCGCAATTAGCGATGACGACGCTCCAACGCGCCGGGATCGCGGCCGGGGTTGCCTGGTCGACCACCGAACTCATCGACGAGCCGCAGCTCAACGCGCGCGGCTGGTGGCAACGCTCCGAACGCGCGATATCGGGGCCGCATCTAACCGTTTCGGCGCCCTATCGTATCGAGGGCAACCTCTTGCCGATCCGCTGGCCGGCGCCGACGCTGGGCGAATTCACCGACGCGGTTCTCGGCGAGGTGCTGGGGTTCGACGAAGACCGCCTGGCCGCGCTTCGCCGCGACGGCATTACCGGCTGCGAGGCCGCATCCAAACCGGCCGCCGCGGCCGGCCCAACCCGGAGAGCATCATGACGGAGCCAGCGGTCACCTATGAGGTGAAGGACGAGATCGCCTATATCACGATCAACCGACCCGAGCGGCGCAATGCGATGAACGCCGCGGTCGCCGACGCCTTTATCGAGATCTGGCCGCGGTTCGAGGCCGATCCGGATGCCAAGGTCGGGCTGCTCCAGGGTGCCGGCAAGGATTTCTGCGTCGGCTACGATCTCGCCCCCGACAATGTCCGGCCGCGCCCCTATCATTTGCACAGCGCCTATCCGCGCAACGGCACCGAAGTGTTCAAGCCGCTGGTCTCCGCACTCCAGGGCTATGTGCTGGGCGCGGGCTACGCCTTCGGCATTCGCGGGACCGATATCAGCGTCGCCGCCGATACCGCGATCATCGGCTTTCCCGAGGCGCGCGCGGGGCTCGCCATGCCGCCAATCGACTATCTGCCCTATATGCCGTTCAAGCCCAGCCTCGAATTCATGCTGCTCGCATGGAAGGGCGGCGAGTTCCAGACTGCGCAGCGCGCCTATGAGCTGGGGCTGATCAACAAGGTGGTGCCCGAAGCGGAGTTGCTCGACGCGGCGCTGCACTATTGCGAGCTCCTGAAGCGTATCCCGCCACTGTACGTGAAGGCGATCAAGCGCGGCCACTACAAGGCGATCAACCCCGAGTTCCTGGCCCGCGAGATGGAGTTTCTGGAGTTCATCTATCCCCAGGATATCAGCGCGGATAAGGAAGAGGCCGCGGCCGCGTTCCGTGAAAAGCGCGAGCCGCGCTTCACGGGTCGCTAAGGCGACAAAGGAGAGGATCGGGCGGATGGCGAGCATCGGGCCATCGACCTTTTACGACCATAACGACGCGCCCAACCTCAGGCGGCGGCGCAACCTGCCCTCGCTCGCCGCGCTCGAGGCGTTCGACGCGGTGGCGCGCCTGGGAAGCACGATCCGCGCGGCCGAGCATCTCGGACGGACACAGAGCGCGATCAGCCGCCAGATCATGAACCTCGAGGCGTTCGTCCGCTGCTCGCTGTTCGAGCGGCAGCAGAACCGACTGGTGCTCAACCCCGCCGGGCAGTTCATGTTCGATTCGCTGGGGCACATGCTCGATCGGCTGGAGGATCTGGTGACTCGCGCGATCTCGATCGACGGCGGCCGCCACCTGACCCTCCAGGTCTGGCCGACCTTCGCGGCCAAATGGCTCGCCGCGCGGCTCCCGCGGTTCGAGACGGCCAACGGCGATGTCGAGGTCGTGCTCAAGCTCGCGCTCCACCGCGACATCGATTTCGAGACCAACAATGTCGATGCCGCGATCCTCTATGGCCCGCAGGAATGGCCAGGGCTTATCGCGCACCGGCTGGTCGGAGAGCAGCTGGTCGCGGTGACGACCCCTGCAGCGTTCGAGGCGAACGGCCGCGATCTCGCCGCCTATGACTGGCTCTACATGAACCGGCGGCCGCATTCGTGGGAGGATTGGCTCGCCGCGCGAGCGCCCGATGTGGAGCCGAAGCCGGGGCGCGAATTGTCGGTCAGCATTCTCGTCGAGGCGGCCTGTCTCGGGCAGGGGATCGCGATCACGCCGTCGGTCTATGTCGAGGCCGAGCTTGCCTCGGGGCGGCTGATCGCGCCGTTCGGGCCGCCGCTGCCGACCGATGGCGGCTATTACCTGCTCTATCCCGAGGCGAGTGCCGAGAGCGCGGAGCTCGCCGCCTGCCGCGACTGGCTGACCGAACCCGACTGATCATCGTCTTCACGGAAGGAATATCACCATGAAGAGCCTGTTGTCCGTCCACACCGGCGGACCGGAAACACTGCGCCTGACCGACGGCCCCGATCCGATGGCGCGGCCCGGCGAGGTCGTGATCGCGGTCAAGGCATGCGGCGTCAATTATCCCGACGTTCTCATCATCGAGGACAAATACCAGGTCAGGCCCGAGCGCCCGTTCGCTCCGGGCGGCGAGGTTGCCGGGATCGTCGAGCAGGTGGGCGAGGGGGTGACAACGCTGAGGCCCGGCGACCGCGTATTGGGCCAGGCCGGGTTCGGAGGGATGGCGGAGAAGATCGCGCTTGCAGCGGCGCGCTGCACGCCGATGCCCGATGCCATGTCGTTCGTCGAAGGCGCGGCGTTCCAATTGACCTACGGCACGTCGTATCACGCCTTGAAACAGCGCGCGATGATCCAGCCGGGCGAGACGCTTCTCGTCCTGGGCGCTGCCGGTGGCGTCGGTTTGGCGGCGGTCGAATTGGGCAAGGCGATGGGCGCGCGGGTCATTGCGGCCGCCTCCACGCAGGACAAGGTCGATCTCGCGATCCGACACGGCGCTGAAAGCGGGCTCGTCTATCCCATGGGTCCGTTCGACAAGGACGCGCGGCGCGCGCTCGCCGCACAGTTCAAGGCGGCGGTTCCGGAAGGCGGGGTCGACGTGATCTACGATGCAGTCGGCGGCGACTATGCCGAGGCGAGCCTGCGCGCAATCGCCTGGAATGGGCGCTTTCTCGTGGTGGGCTTTCCGTCCGGCATCCCCGCGATCCCGCTCAACCTGATGCTGCTCAAGGGGTGTCAGGTCGTCGGCGTGTTTTGGGGCTCGTTCACGCGGCATCAGCCGGCCGACAATGCGGTGAACGTCGCCGAACTCTTGGCGATGTACGAAGCGGGCATGATCCGCCCGCACATCTCGGCTACCTACCCGCTCGCCGAAGGCGCCCGGGCGATCGTCGATCTCGCCGAACGGCGCGCCCAGGGGAAGATCGTGGTGACGATGTGAGTGTCCTCAAGCGCGAGGCCTGCCTCATCGACGGCGTCTGGCGGACCGGCCAGGACTGGATCGCGGTCGAGGATCCGGCGACCGCTGCGGTGATCGGACGCGTGCCGCGCTTCGGGGCGGCGGAGACCGAGCTTGCGATCGATGCGGCGGCGCGGGCGCTCCCCGGCTGGGCCGCGCGGACCGCCGAGGATCGGGCGACGGTCCTGCGCCGGTTCCACGCGCTGATGCTCGAGCAACTCGAGCCGCTGGCGCGGCTGTTGTCGCAGGAGCAGGGCAAGCCGCTGACCGAGGCGCGCGGCGAGATACGCTATGCCGCAAGCTTCCTGTTGTGGTTCGCCGAGGAAGGGCGGCGCGCCAATGGTGAGATCATCCCGCCGCATGCGGTCGACAAGCGCATTCTGGTGCTGCGCCAGCCGGTCGGCGTGGTTGCGGTGATCACGCCATGGAATTTCCCGGCGGCGATGATCACGCGCAAGATTGCACCCGCGCTGGCGGCCGGCTGCACCGTGATCGTCAAGCCCGCCGAGCTGACCCCGTTCAGCGCGCTCGCGCTGGCTGCGCTGGGCGAGGAGGCCGGCGTTCCCGCCGGGGTGCTCAATGTCGTCACTGGCGATCCGGCGGCGATTGGCGGAGCCCTGTGCGCGAGCGAAACGGTCCGAAAGCTCAGTTTCACGGGATCGACGGCGACTGGGGCGCTCCTGATGGCGCAATGCGCGCCGACCATCAAGAAACTCAGTCTCGAACTCGGAGGGAATGCTCCCTTTATAGTCTTCGACGATGCTGATCTGGACGCCGCAGTAGCCGGGGCGATCGCAT
>JAYRJH010000485.1:0-1986 GCA_041906415.1 Sphingomonas sp.
CGTCCTTTGTTCCGCCACCCCGGTCCGCAAGCGCGGTAGGCGACGGGCGATCCTACAGTTGCGGGGGCAGCGCCGGAGTTGCGTCGGACCTGACGCGCACCGGCTTCCCTCACGACGGATGTGTCGGGAAAATAGCCGAGACTGGTCCCGGTTTCCATCCTTGAACGGGCCGACCACGATGTGACCCCGAGCCTACTCGCTAGGTCCATGTTCCGAGAGGGATTTTCGCCCTTTTACAGGACAGCGCGCTGCGGGAGGGAATGTTCTTTATATTATCATTGTCACACTATGGTATGAAGCATGCGAAAAAGTGTCGCCTGGAATAGTTCCAAAGGATGATTGATATTCCCTGCATCGCTGCGTGGGTTCCATTGTCCACCAAGTTGGCCCTGATGGACGATCCGAGGGTGCCGCGCGATCACGAGAGGCAGCGAAGTACTCTATGAATTTCATCGAGCCTTCCAACGGCCCGCAGGATGACGCCGCCGTCTATCGCCTGTTGCGATCGGCGCCGATCATACCCGTGACCATCAGCGAGTGGTCGACGGGAACGATTCTGCACGTCAACGACGCCGCGGCCGCGCTGTTCGGCCAGCCGGCGGAGGAAGTCCTCGGCCATTCGATGCGCGAATTCTATTGCGACCCGGCGGCGCGGGACCGCTTCGTCGCCGCCATCTCCGAAGGCAACGGCGTCGCGCGGATGGAACTGGAACTGAAGCGCTCGGACGGCGCCAGCGTCTGGGTTGCCGCCTCCGCCGGGCGCATCCGCTATCACGGCAAGGACGCCATCCTCGCGGTCATCAACGACATCACGCTGCAAAAGGCACGCGAGGCGGAGCTGGCGGAGGCGAGCCGTAAGCTGGCCGCGCAGACCGCCGACATGATGCGCCTGACCGCCGAGCTGCGGTTGAAGAAGCACGCCGCCGAAGCCGCCAATGCCGCGAAGAGCTCGTTCCTCGCGCATATGAGCCACGAGCTGCGCTCGCCACTCAACGCCATCCTGGGATTCGCCGAGATCGTGCGCGACATGCATTTCGGCACGGACATCGTGGAGCGCTACGCGCGATATGGCGGCCACATCCACGAGGCCGGCACGCACCTGCTGGCGCTGATCGACGACATCCTCGATCTGGCCAAGGTGGAGGCGGGCAAGCTGGAACTGCAGCCGGCGCGTTTCGACCTGGTGGAACTGCTGGAGGAATGCGCGCAGATGATGCGCCCGCAGGCCGAACGCCGCAGCCTCACCTTCCAGGTCAGCCTGCAGCAATCCGATCTTGCGCTCAGCGCCGATCGCCGCCGGGTCAAGCAGATGGTGCTGAACCTCCTGTCCAACGCCATCAAGTTCACCCAGCCAGGCGGCCGCATCGATCTCGAGGCCTTCCGCGGTGCGGATGGCGGCATCGTCGTGCTGGTCGCCGATTCCGGCGTCGGCATGACGCCGGAGCAGATCCTGCTGGCGCTCGAGCCATTCGGGCGCGTGCGCGGTGCGGTCGCCATCGACCCGACCGGCAGCGGCCTCGGCCTGCCGATCGTGCGCAACCTGGTCGAGGCGCATGGCGGCAAGCTGGAAATCGTGTCCGAGCCCGACAAGGGCACCGTGGCGCGCCTGCTGTTTCCCGCCGATCTCGGCTGATCCGCCGGAAGTTTCCCGATCTTTCAGTGGCTTGACCCCGGCCAAACCGTCGCGCCCCGCCGCGCGCCTGGCCGGTTGACGCCGGGCCCCGGCTGCTTCAGACTGTTGAATGACCATTCAATCAATGGAGCGATCATGTCCGGAACCATGCCCCTGGATGGCGGCCCCGGGATGCCGGGCGGGATCGCGCCGCGCGTCGCCGTGCGCCCGGCGGGTCGTTCCGGCCGCGCTGGCCGTCACGAAGCCCGCAGCCACAAGGCGTCCCCCGTGCGACCCGGGCTGGCCGGCGGCCAGTACCGCCCGCTCAGCGACCACGACCTCAAGCGCATTCATCGCACCGCGCTCGACGTGCT
>JAYRJH010000486.1:0-1983 GCA_041906415.1 Sphingomonas sp.
CGCGCGCGCAGGAGCGGTTCGCGCCGCTGCGCACCGATCCTAAAAGCGGCATCATCCGCCTGCCGCCGGAATGGAAGGAGCACGTCCCCGAAATGTGGCGGGACTGAGCCGGGGCGGCGAGGGGCTTTCGCGGCGCTTTTGACCGCGCCGCCGATCCCGGCGATCTATAACATCTTGCGCGACGGCGGCCATGCGCGCACGAAAACGGCGCGATGAAGCCGACCGATCTTTCCAGGCTCAAGGCCGATGCAGGCGCGATGGCGGCGCGACTGAAGCTGATGAGCCACCCCGAACGCCTGCTGATGCTCTGCCGGCTGGACGAGGGGGAGGCGTCGGTGACGGAGCTGGTGGCGCTGGCGGGCCTCTCCCAATCCTCCGTCTCGCAGCATCTCGCCATGCTGCGCGAGGAAGGCGTGGTGACGATCCGGGGCGAGGCGCAGACGCGCTATTACCGGCTGAGCGACCCCAAGGTCAGCGCGATCATCCACGCCTTGTGCGCATTATGCGCAGAAGGGGACTTTTCCTGAACAATGGCTGCATGGCATGTTCAGCATCCCGCATGGGGTATATGCTCATAATCGGCGCTGCAATTTTGATAAGAAGGGATTCATGCCATGCGTAAGGCCTTGATAATGTCCGCCGTGTCGGCATCGCTGATGGTGCCGGTCGCGACCCTCCCCAGTTCGGCTGACGCCCGGACCTACAACCGCGGCACGCAGCAGCATCATCATTACCGCTGCAAGCGCAGCAAGGGCACCACCGGCCTGATCGCGGGCGGCGCGGGCGGCGCGCTGGTCGGCAACGCGTTGGGCGGCGGCGTGCTCGGCACGGTCGCGGGCGGCGTGGGCGGCGCACTGCTCGGCAAGCATCTCGACAAGAAACACGACGCCGCGCAGAATCGTCGCAACGGCTGCTGATCCGGTCGTCGCACGACACTGGTTTCCGGAACCGAACCGGCGTGGCGGAGGAAAATCCGCCGCGCCGGTTCTTGTCGTCATGCGCCTGATCCTCCATCGGTCATGCACGGCCGTTTCTGGAGCAAGCCATGTCGGAAAACCTCTTCACCCTCCTCGCCGCCGGTTTTCCGAAGGATCGCTCCACCATCTTCCTCGAGCGGGCGGACGGCAGCGGGATCAGCTACGCGGACCTCCTCGACAGCTCGGCGCGGCTGGCGAACACGCTGACGACGCTCGGCGTGACGCCGGGCGACCGGGTCGCCGTGCAGGTGGACAAGACGCCGGAAAGCGTGATGCTCTATCTCGCATGCCTGCGGGCGGGAGCGGTCTATCTGCCGCTCAACCCGGCCTATACCGCGGCGGAGGTGCGCTATTTCCTTGGCGATGCGGAGCCCGTGCTGTTCGTCTGCGACCCCCGGCGGCTGGAGGAAATGGCCCCGATCGCGCGGGAGATCTGCGTCGCGCATCTGGAGACGCTGGATGGGGCGGGCGAGGGTAGCCTGACGGATCGCGCCGCCCATGCGCCGGCCGCGTTCGAGGATGTCGCGCGCACGGCGGACGATCTCGCCGCGATCCTCTACACCTCGGGCACCACGGGGCGCTCGAAGGGGGCGATGCTCTCCCACGGCAATCTCGCATCGAACGCGCGGACGCTGAAGGAGGAATGGCGGTTCGGGTCGGAGGATCGCCTGCTCCACGCCTTGCCGATCTTCCACACGCACGGGCTGTTCGTGGCGACCAACATTACGCTGATGGCGGGGAGCGCGATGATCTTCCTGCCGGCCTTCGACGTGGGCGAGATCATGCGCCTGCTGCCGCGCGCGACCGTAATGATGGGGGTGCCGACCTTCTACGTGCGGCTGCTTGCCCGCGACGATTTCGGGCGCGAGCAGGCGGCGCATATGCGCCTGTTCGTCTCCGGCTCCGCCCCGCTTTCCGCCGAGACTCACAAGGAGTTCTCGGCGCGCACAGGCCATGCCATCCTCGAACGCTACGGCATGACCGAGACGAACATGAACACCTCCAA
>JAYRJH010000030.1:0-13948 GCA_041906415.1 Sphingomonas sp.
CGCGCTTGAGGACAGCCTGGTCCGCAAGCCCGCGCTGCCTGCCGCGCTCGCCGGCGCCATCATCGGCCTTGTCCTCGCATCGCTTGCCAGCGCCTGGGCGAGTCTGGCCTTGCTGACGCTGCTCGCCGGACTTGTCGTCGGGGCGCATCTGGCGACACCCCGGTTGCTGGCGGTTGCCGCGACCGACATGGCGGCCGCGCTGGCGCGGCTCAAGGCGAGCATGGTGGAACATGCCGCCGCCTCGCCCGAGATCCTCGCCTACGGGCTGGCCCCCGCCATTGCCCAGAGCCTTGCGATCGAGACGACCGAACTCGACAGGGCGCGGCGTCGTTTCGCGCGCGGCGAGGCAATCATCGATGCGGGCCTTGTCCTGAGCGGTGGGCTTGCGATGGGCGCGACCCTGGCGATCTCCCATGCCGACTTGCCTTTGACGGTGCTGGCCGTGCTGGCGGCGGCGGGCGCGATCGAATCCCTTTCCGGCTATGTGCGGGGCGTATCGCGCGGCGCTCTGGTCGCGGCAGCCCTGTCACGGCTGGAGGACATGGCGGGGCAACCTGCCATGCCTGCGCGGCAAGAGACGGCCTGCAGCCCGATCGCGCGGACAATCGCCCTAGATCGGGATGGCCTGCATCTGCGGCTCGAAGCGGGTGAGCGCCTGGGGATCGCGGGGCGGTCAGGCAGCGGCAAGACCAGCCTCCTCGAAACGCTCGCCGGCATCCGCCCCGCCGATCAGCACTGCGGCATTCGCCTCGATGGCCAGCCTCTTGCCGCGCTGCGCCCCAAGGCCGTGCGCGCGGCTTTCGCCCTCGCGCCGCAGGATGCCCAGCTCCTTTCGGGGACGGTGCGCGACAATCTGCGTGTCGCGCGCGCCGGCCTCGGCGACGAGCAGCTATGGGCGGCGCTGGAGGTCGCCTGCTTCGCGGTCGACGTTCGCGCGATGCCGAACGGGCTTGACCAGTGGGTCGGCGATGGCGGCGCGCGCCTGTCGGGCGGCCAGCGCAAGCGGCTGTCGATCACGCGCGCCGTCCTCGCGGCAAGGCCGTGGCTGCTGCTGGACGAGCCGAGCGAGGGGCTGGACATGGTGACGGAAGCGCGGCTTGCGCGCCGGCTCGATACCTGGCTTCGCGAAACGGGAACCGGCCTTGTGGTGGTGAGCCATCGCACGGCGCTGCTGGCGCTCGCCGGGGAAGGCCGCATCGCCGAACTATCCTCAGGGACGGACTCTACAATCCCGAGATGAACTCGGTCGACGTGCAGCGTTGGCCCAGTGCGTGGAGAGCAAAAGGGAAGGACCAGATTCGAGGCTGGCCCATATGAAGCACAGCCCAATATGGTTCACGCGCCGATCGTCATTCGGAAATGGCGTCGCGAGATCCATTGAGGTTTGGCCAAGGCGGAACGCCCCGAAATTCAGCCCGGCGACATCATGGATAAGAGGATATCTCGATGAGGTTGCCGTCGGGATCATGCTCGTAGACCGAGCAGATCTGCCCGCGCGCACCGCTTTTGGTAATGGGGCCAAGCACGATTTCGACGCCGCTGGCGCGCAGATGCGCCACCACGTCAGGCGGCACGACATTTGTGAAGAAACACAGGTCCTGTCTGCCGGCGACTGCAGCCCGCGCCATGAACCATGCTTCCTGGCTCGCCGAGACGGGCCGCAGATTGATCTTCATGGTCCGGATCTCGCCGCGATCGGACTGGCTGTCATGACGAACCATGCCGAGCACGCTGCCATACCAGGCTGCGGAGGTCTCCACGTCGCGTACGTTGAAGACGAGATGATCGACGTTGGATCACGAGTGCGCGATGTCAGCGATCGGCAGCACGTGGGTGCTTGCCCAGACTTCCGGCGCGCTGATCACGACTCGAACCGGAACGCTACGATAGCTCTCCCCTCGGAACGCATCCAGCCGTGACCAAGGTCCAGCGCAGTCAGGTCATGCGGAAGATGGGCGCGGTTTCGCGGAATCCGCCGCCATGCCGGGCATTGGCTTTCACGACGTCGATCGACGTGCGTTTCTCGCGCCGCGCCCACAAGATCAGCGCGCCCAGCACCAGACCGCAGACCGAAAGCGCCAGCAACCGCGCCGGGGCGATCTCGACCAGACCGCTTAGCCGAAGATCGATGCCGAGGCCGACCGCGAGCAGGATCAGACCCGGCTTCGCTGGACCGAACCAGCCGACGCGCGGCCGCCATCAAACCCGGAGCGCGTCTCGGCCCGATCACGTCTCAGGGATTCCAGCCAGGCGCATCGCTCGCGGGGAACGATTCAATCCCGGCTTCCTCGACGGGATCGAGCGGCGGAGCCTTTGGCGCGTCATTCTTCTTTCCACGCCGTTTGGGCCGCTCCTCTTGTGCGCCTGTGGACGGCGCGGCCTTATCCTTCTTCATGATGCGTCTCCCTTGATGACGGTTTTCCGCAGCACGGCGGCTGACCCGGAGCCCGCCAATCAACGACGCGCGGGGTCATAAAATCCGTGCGAACGTCGCTGCCGATCCCCGGGCGCGCGACTCGGCGCGCTTCGCCTCTGCCTGCACGTCCTTGGGGGAAATCCCCGACAGGGCGCAGAGCAGCTTGGCCGTGCCTTGCAGGGCTTCCGGCGCGAGGCTGTAGAAGACGAGCTTAGCATCACGGCGCGTCTGCACCAGCTCCGCCTTGCGCAGAATCCCGAGCTGTTGTGATAAGCCGGGTTGCCCGATGCCAGTCACGGTTTCGAGTTCGCCTACCGATTTTTCGCCGTTTTCGAGCAAAGTGCGCATAAGCTTCAGCCGGACGTCGTGGGCGATCGCCTTGAGGACGTCGGTGATCTCGTCGAGCTGGGTATCGGTGAAAGTCGTCACTTGCCTGCCTCGCCTTGCTTGTCGGGCCGCGTCCGGTGGAACCAGCAGTCATCGCCTGTCGCCTCGAGCGCCGAGTCCTGATCCTGATAGGGCGGGAGCAGCACGTCGTCGCCGGGACGCCAGCCTTCGGGTGTCACGACATTGCCGCTATCGACCCTTTGCAGCGCGGCGAGGACGCGCAGCAGCTCGTCGACCGATCGTCCGATGGTGGCGGGATAGCAGAGCATCGCGCGGATTACGCCGTCCGGGTCGATGAAGAAAGTCGAGCGCAGCGTGGCCGCATCGGGCGCATCCTCCGCGATCATGCCATAAGCGCGGCCGATCACCAGCGAAGGGTCCTCGACGATCGGGAAGCTCACCGTCACGTCGAAATGCTCGTGGATCGCGCGTATCCAGCCCAGATGCGAATAGAGGCTGTCGACCGAGATCGCGACCAATGCGCAGTTCATCGCCTCGAAGCGATCGCTCGCGCGCGAAAGCGCGACGAACTCGCTGGTGCAGACAGGGGTGAAATCCGCCGGATGGGAGAAAAGCAGCACCCAGCGCCCCCGATAGTCGGACAGGCTCATTTCGCCTTTTGTCGTGCGCGCGCGGAAATTGGGTGCGGCATCGCCGATCTGAAGCAGCCTCGAGGGACATGCGGTCTTGTCGTCGCTCGAACTCAAATTTCGGACTCCTGAAGGGGCAAAGCTTGAACGCCCTCCCTTACACGGTTACATCATGCGGGTAAACGATTAAGCAGTCATCGCGTTCCACAGGAGATGTCCGCATGTCCGATTCCCAGCTCGTGATTTGCCCGGTTTGCGCCAGCATCAACCGTGTGCCCGCAGCGAAGATCGGCGCGGCGCCCAATTGCGGGAAATGCGGAATGCCGTTGTTTCAGGGCCAGCCTATCGATGTCGATCAGACGGCGTTCGATCGGCATGTGGGGCGCGGAAGTCTTCCGGTCCTCGTCGATTTCTGGGCAAGCTGGTGCGGTCCGTGTCGTGCGATGGCCCCGGCGTTCAAGGCCGCCGCCGCCGAACTGGAGCCGCAAGTCCGTCTGTTGAAGGTCGATACGGAAGCCGAGCAGGGCATCGCCGGGAGGTATGACATTCGCTCGATACCGACGCTGATGTTGTTCAAGGGCAGCCGCGAGGTTGCGCGGCAGGCTGGGGCGATGGACCGCACGCGACTCGTCGCATGGGCAAGACAGGCGCTCGCCGGAGCCTGACTCGGCCAAGCACCACCTTATAATTAGTCTAATTGAAGCCGCGATTTGCCGTCGCGCCGAAATTTCCGTGCGCTGAAGCCCGCCTATTCCGCCGTTTTCGAGAGTGATTGAAAAAGCCGATCAGAGGAATTAGATTTATCGTGTTCACACGATTAATCGAAATGTGTATTTGATGTCTGTCACCCCCTCAGACACAGGAGACGATAGAATGACAGACCAGGCCGCTCCCGCCATGCCCCGGATCAACGAACCGGCGCCCGCCTTCAAGGCCAGGACCACCCACGGCGAACGCTCGCTCGACGACTACAAGGGCAGGTGGCTCGTCCTCTTTTCCCACCCCGCCGACTTCACGCCGGTCTGCACGACCGAGTTCATGGGCTTCGCCAAGGCGGCCGACCGCTTCAAGGCGCTCAATTGCGAGCTGCTGGGCCTCTCCATCGACTCTGTGCATTCGCACATCGCCTGGATGCGCAGCATCGAGGAGAAGTTCGGCGTCGAGATCCCGTTCCCGATCATCGACGACCTGTCGATGAATGTCGCGAAGGCCTTCGGCATGATCCATCCCGGCGCGTCGGATACCTCCGCCGTGCGGGCGACCTTCCTAATCGATCCCGAAGGCGTCATCCGCGCGATGGTTTATTACCCGATGTCGAACGGCCGCTCGGTCGACGAGTTCGTCCGGTTGCTCACCGCGCTCCAGACTTCCGACGCCAACAAGGTGGCGACGCCTGAAAACTGGCAGCCCGGCGAGCCGGTGATCGTGCCGCCGCCCGCCACCGCCGATGCCGCCAAGGCGCGCAAGGACGAAGGCTACGACTACACCGACTGGTATTTCAGCAAGAAGACACTCTGAACGCCGGTCGGCGCCGGCTTCGCGTGCCAGACCCCCTTATCGCGAAGCCGGCACACCCGCTTATCGAATGGAAGGACAAGACCATGACCGACCCGCATATCCGTGAAGCCGCCCGCATCGTCGAGGCCGCGACCAATGCGCGGCCTGCGGTCATCCGTAGCTTCTTCGACGACGACACCTTCACCGTCACCCACGTCATCTCCGATCCGGCGACCGCGAAGGCCGCGATCATCGACAGCGTGCTGGATTTCGATCCGGCGTCGGGACGCACATCCTTCGCATCGGCCGACAAGGTGATCGACTATATCCAGAGCGAAGGTCTTGAGGTCGAATGGCTGCTTGAGACGCACGCCCATGCCGACCATCTGTCGGCCGCGCCCTATCTTCAGGAGAAGCTGGGCGGCACGCTGGCGATCGGCCGCCATATCCTCACGGTGCAGGAAGTCTTCGGCAAGATCTTCAACGAGGCCACGCGCTTCGCCCGCGATGGCTCGCAGTTCGACCGCCTGTTCGATGACGGCGACCGCTTCAAGGTCGGTTCGATCGAGGCGATCGCGCTCCATGTGCCGGGCCACACGCCCGCCGACATGACCTATGTGATCGGGGACGCGGCGTTCATCGGCGACACGCTGTTCATGCCCGACTACGGCACCGCCCGCGCTGACTTTCCAGGCGGCGACGCTCGCACCCTCTATCGGTCTATCCGGCGCCTGCTCTCGCTGCCCGGTCAGACGGGGCTTCATCTCTGCCACGACTACAAGGCGCCGGGGCGCGACACCTATGCCTGGGAGACGTCGGTCGGCGAGGAGCGCGAGCACAACGTCCATGTCCGCGACGGGGTGAGCGAAGACGAGTTCGTTGCCATGCGCGAGGCGCGCGATGCGACGCTCGACATGCCCCGGCTGATTCTGCCGTCCATTCAGGTCAACATGCGCGGCGGCCACATGCCGGAGCCGGAAGACAACGGCACCAGCTATCTGAAGCTGCCGGTCAACACGCTGTAACGCCATGACGCTCGAACCCGTCCAATATCTGCTCGGTGCCGGATCGGGTTCGCTCGTCGGCTTCACGCTTGGCCTCGTGGGAGGCGGCGGGTCGATCCTCGCTGTCCCCCTCATGGTCTATCTGGTCGGCGTCGCCTCGCCCCATGTCGCGATCGGCACCAGCGCGCTCGCTGTCGCCGCCAATGCCGGCGCCAACCTCGTGCCCCATGCACGCCGGGGCACGATCAAGTGGCGCTGCGCGGGCATGTTCGCGGCCGCCGGCGTTGCGGGCGCTTATGCCGGATCGACGCTCGGCAAGGCGTTCGACGGCCAGAAACTGCTTTTCCTGTTCGCGCTGCTGATGGTCCTGGTCGGCGCGCTGATGCTGAAAAAGCGCGGCGATCCCGGCAATCCCGATGCCCAGTGCCGCCGCGAGAACGCGCCCAAGGTGCTTGGCTATGGCGGCGCCACCGGCCTGTTTTCCGGCTTCTTCGGGATCGGCGGGGGCTTCCTGATCGTGCCGGGGCTGATGGCCTCGACCGGAATGCCGATGCGCAACGCGGTCGGGTCATCGCTGGTGGCTGTCGCCGCGTTCGGCCTCACCGCCGCGCTCAACTACGCCTTTTCCGGCCTCGTCGATTGGCTGCTCGCCGCGGTGTTCATCGGCGGCGGCATCATCGGCGGCATTGCCGGCGCAGCGCTGTCGCATCGGCTTTCCGCGCATAGGGGGGCACTGAACACCATCTTCGCCGTCCTGATCTTCGTGGTCGCGATCTACATGCTGTGGCGCAGCGCACCCGCCCTCTGGAACTGAATTTTACGCAACTGCAACGGGAGGATTTTGATGGATGACGCTGGCGATCAGACGGAAGGGCTGGCCGCGTATGACTGGTCGAGCGAAGCGGGCAAGCGCTGGCTAAGGACATTTATTTAAAAATATTATCCCAGAACCAACCAGATAATCGCCGTTACTTATGCGTAGCAAAATGATCTTCTTTATGTGCTCGTGCGTCAGACACGGCATTTTTCACCGGAAGTGAAAGCGGATCTCGAAGGTCAGCGATGCATGGTCATCTATCGGCGGTTTGGGAAAAGGCGCGGCGCGGCGCACGGTGCCGAGCGCCAGCCTATCCATCATCGGGTCGCCGCTCGGCTGCACGATCCTCGCCGATAGCAATCCACCATCAGGATCGAGATCGAACGCGATGCCAACCTCCCCGTCGAGATGGACGCCCGGCGGCCGATGCGCGGCGACGATCGCCCAGAGCCGCTGGCGATAGGCATCAAGCGCCGAGACATTGTCGAGCACCGGCGAAGTTGGCCTGGATGGCGGCTGCGGTTTGATTGTCGGGATCGCCGCAGGCACTGGCGAAGGCATCGAAATGGTCGCTCCCGATGGCATGGGAACGGATGATTGCTGTTCGCCGCCAGTGGAAGCAGATGCTTTTGCGCTCGTTGGCGTTTTCGGCGCCGCGCGCCGCGCCCGTTTAGGATGCTCGTGCTCCGGGTTCGTCTCCGGTGCATCGTGAAGCGCGGCAAGCGTCATCACGGTGATGACCGGCAATGAGGTCGATCGCGCCGGCGATGGGCGACTGTCGGCGAGGCTCAGCGCGAGCCCCGCCAAAAGAAGCCCTACAATGGCACTGGACAGAGCTGCACTTAGACAATGTTCGAGCCGGGGGCGGCTTCGCGGCGAATATCCCACGAAGCCGCTCCGCCAATCCGATCCAATATGGCCGGCGTCCATCGGTCAGAACCTGACGTTCAGCCCAACATCGAACGACCGGCCCCGGCCGGGCACCGGACGCAGCACGCCGGTCGCCTCATAGTCGCCGAGCGACATGCCACCAAGCGGCAGCGCGTAATTGCTGTCAGTAACGTTCTCGACCGACAGGCTGAGCGTGAAGGCCCGCCAAGTGTAGCCGGTGCGCAAGTTGAGCAAGGCATAGCCGCTGGTCCTGGGCTCGTTGCGGGTCGCGTCCACCCGGTCTTTGCTCTTCACGAGTTCGAGTTCGACCTGGTTCTGCCAACCGCCGAGCCGGTGCTCCAATGTAACCGTGCCGTTGAGCGGCATCTGATGATAGAGACCGCCACCATCGGTGAGGTTCGTGCCGCGCACGTAGCTCATCACCGCCTTCGCGCGCAGCGAGCCGATGTTGCTGTCGCGCAGCAACGGTGCCTCGCCCGACAGGTCCACTCCATAGAGGCGCGCCTCCTCGTTGACGAACTGGAGTTGCACGAAGCCCGAGGGCATTCCCATCATGTCGGTGAGGTCGGCGATCCTGCGCGCATCGATATAGTCGTGGACGCGCGTGTAGAAGGGAGCGACCTTGAAACGCCAGCCGTCACCGTGGAGCGTAAGCGCGGCGCTGAACGTATCGGCGCGCTCGGGCTTGAGGGCGAGATTGCCGACATAGCCGTTGCCGTCGCCATACCAGCCGATCATCTGGCTCGACATCGCGCCGCGACCCCAGGTGTAAAGCTCATAGATGTTGGGCGATTGGGTCTTGTGCGCGTAGCCGATCTCCAGATCGAGCATGTCGCTTGGCTGGTAGCGGAGCAGCGCGGTCGCGCCCCAATTGCTGTCATGGTGATGATGATCGGCGGCGTTGAAGGCATCGGCCGCCATCGCATCGGCCATGTTCATCATGTCGGTGGAATAGGGCTGGACGTTGCCGGTGTTCATCCAGACCTGATCGTTGCGCACGCCGACCAGCGTGGTGAGCCTGTCGGTCCAGCGCGATTCGACTTCCGCGAAAGTGCCGAGCCGGTCGCGATGGGCGTGATTGATGTTCAGGAAGGTATCCGGCCCCATCATCATGCTGCCGGCGACAGGCGGCCAGAAATCGTTGAGCGCCTCGTGATGATATTCGCTGCCGAGCCTGAGCGTGTCGCGCGGGCTCAATGCGATGTCGGACTTGAGGACATAGCCAGCAGTGCGGACCCGCGTGCTCATCGGCATCCCGCCATCGGCGTCGCCGCCCTTGTCGGCGAGGAAGTTCATCTCATGGTTGGTGTGCCGGTAATAACCGGTGAGATCGACGCTGCCCCAGGAGAACGCGCCCCTATAATGGCCGTTCAGAAACCAGGACCGGTTGTCGGTCATGTCCATATACTGGTTCGGGAAGCCCTCGTAGGGCGAATAATGATAGCCGCCCTTCAGCTCGAAAAGGCCGATCGCGGTACGAGTGGCGACGGACAGAGACTGGTCGGTTTTCTTGTACAGCGTCGAGCGGACCTGACCTGTGCTGCCGCCCCCGTCATAATTGTCGGAATGGGTGATCGACCCTGCATAGGTCACGCTCCAGCGATCGTTCGCCCAAGTCGCCGACAGAGCGCCGCCGGCACCGTCGCCATTGCTGCGATAGAAAGCGGACGCCTCGCCGGCGAACAGCGTCTTTCCCGGCTTCGCGAAACGCGGCGGCGCGGACGTCGCCGAGATTGCGCCGCCGATATTGTCGCCGCCCATGCTGACCGGAGTGACGCCGGTGATGACACTGACCGCGCCGATCGTCTGCGGATCGACATAGGAGAGCGGCGGATTCATGAAATTGGGGCAGGCCATGTCGATCGGCACGCCATCGAGCGTCACCGCAACATTGTCGTTGCCGAGGCCGTGAATCATTGGGAGGCCGGAAAAGCCGCCGGCCCCCTGGGTGCCGACGCCAGGCAGATTGCGGAGGATATCGGCGACATCGCTTGTGCTCGACTGGCGCCCTTCGAACAGCGAACGCCTTGCGGTTTCGGTCGAAAGCGGTGCCGAAAGCAGATCCTGCCCTTCTGGTACCGAGTCGACACCGACATCGGGAAGGTTGATAGCGGACTGGGCAAAAACTGGCGCAGCAAGCGTCAACGACAAGAGGGACGCGCCGACAAGCGCGCGCGAAATGCGTCTCATAAGGAATCTCCTGATCTGAACGAAAGATGCCGCCCTCGGAATGGGGCGGTCAGTCAGGAAATCATGGGAGGTCCGGTTGCCGGTGGTGGGGGCGCGGCGAGACCCCGGCCGACCGCGATCAATACGCCAAATTTGGAAAGCCCTATTGCTGGAATGAGCTGCGGCAGGATGAGCCTGGGAAAGAGCGGCGTCTGGAGGGCTGCCGCACAGCCAGCGTAGGGACAGATATGATCAGCACCAGCCGGTTCAGGCTTGTCCGGCTTTTGGTGGCTACCGTTCATGGCCTTCGCCATGTCCATCGGCATCGCCATCTGCATCGGACCCGTGCCTGTGCAAATGGTGATGACCCAGCCCCGTCCGTCCGAGACAGGCATCCAGCCTGCCGGGATCAGGACGCGCAAGAACAAGGCACCGGCGATCAGCGCCAGCACCAGGGACCGCAACAGCGGCCTTCTCGCCTCGTTCATACCCGACATGAGCATGACCGATTGGGATAAAAACGCCGGACGAGCAAGCGGGAAGACTTTCGCAGCTCAGCGGCGTGCGACGCTATCCGGCCGCCAACACATCGCAAGCGGGCAAGTATGGCGCGAAGAGGAGCGCGCCCATAGCCGTGCTGGCTTTCCTCACGGTCGGGCCAAAGGCGGGCTGGCGTTCACGATGGTTGCGCGGGCGACATTCGCCATCAGTGCCTGCCGCTGAGGGATGGGCTGGCGCGTCGACGCGATCATCACCGCGACAGCATAGCGCTCGCCCGAGGGAGACGTGAGCAATCCGACATCGTTGTAGCCGGTGGCCAGCCCCCTCCAGCTCCTGGCCCGTGCCCGTTTTATGGGCGTAGCTCCACCCGGGCGCGAGGCCGCCGCCAATCCGCGCCGTGCCGGTCGAAGTGCTCGAGCTGCTCCCGCCCTATGTCGCCACCGAGCTCACCGGACCCGACCAGGCCACCGACCCCCGCGCCATGCCCCTGCGCGCCTTCATCGCAGAGACCATGCAGTTACTCGAAGCTGGCGATCATCCACATGGCGAAATTCTCGTCGAGCGCTCGAGCGGCGATCGTGCGACTGAACGGGAGGGGCGGTACGACGCCGCATATGCCGCGCTCAATCCTGCCTAGGGCAATCCTTGAACTAATACGCTCATTTGGGGACAATCGGCACTTTAGTGCCCCCATGGTATTCAGGGACATGACGGTCGACTATCATCGCGGAACCACGTCAGGCGAGCCGTGGCTGAACCAGCTACTCGAAAGACCGCCGTGACTCGCTTCCGGACACCGAATGGACCAATATACCTCACCAACCGTGAGGCGGCTTCCTTCCTACGGTTGTCACCTCGCACGTTGGAGAAACAACGTGTCGCTGGCGGCGGGCCGCCGTTCAAGAAGTTTGGAAGCAGGGTTCTATACGATCGGGCCGATCTTCAAGAATGGGCCAGCAAGAGAACCTATAGTAATACAAGCGAATACAACGACCCGAAGAAAATGTAATTCATTGAACATTGGTGGTGCGGGCGGTCGGACTCGAACCGACATGGACTTCTCCGGTGGATTTTGAGTCCACTGCGTCTACCATTTCGCCACGCCCGCAACGTGGACTTCAATTACTTTGCAGATCTGTCGAAGATCATTCTCCAGATCAACAGCCTGACCGAGCATTCGCTGCAGCTAAGCCCTCATTCGCTCGACCCTACTCATTCACTCGGCTCGCCGGAAGTGCGTTTTGCTCGTCCTTCGGATGGAGCGCGCACGCTGACGTACGATCCAGTTCGCCACAGCTATATTTCTACCGGCTCCTATGTGGCTCCTAGCGCGAAATTAGACGATTCTAGGTCGGCCAATTATCCCCTTTAAGAACCTGAAAACTAAGCGAAACTCTCTTCACCGTATAGAACGAACATGCTATCGCAACACGGCTTTTTGAATCCGCTGCGTCTACCAATTCCGCCACACCCGCATGCCGACTGGCTTTGGTGGCCAAGGATCGACGTCGGGGCGCTATAGGCAGCATCGCAATCGATTTCCAGACATATTGCCGGAAATTGCCGCTCTCCCTTTCAGGCCCGGACGATGACCGAAACTGGGGCCGGCCCGCCATTCGGCGCCGGACCTTGCCGCGAAGCTGGAGTTGCTCGGGGCAAGCGAAGCACGATAGGGCGACCGCGGAACCCTATGCCGGTGATCGACACATCACGTTCGACGTTGACCTTGGTCCATTCCTGCTCGTGAGTATAAACCAGAGCGATTGGATCGCGCCGACCCGCTTCTTGCGAAGTGTTCCAATCCGGCCTTTTGACTGCGGGACGGCGCTGTCCAATTCTAGACGTAATGCAAAATGGTCTTGCCGCGCCGGTATCTCGGCGGGCTCGCCGTCACGCCGGCGGCGCGCACGCTGACATATGGCCCGCGAGAGGCGATGATCGAACCGCGGGTGATGCAGGTTCTCGTCACGCTTCATCGCCGCTGCGGCGAGGTGGTGGGACGCGAGGAACTGATCGACGCCTGTTGGGAGGGACGAACCGTCGGCGAGGACGCCGTCAACCGCGCGATCCTCAAACTGCGCCGGGCACTTGACGAGATCGGCAGCGACGCAACGGTCGAGACGGTCGCCAGGGTCGGCTACCGACTATGTGCAGGCGCGCCCGCCGATCTGGACGATCCGGCGCGTACCGATCAGCCGCCAGCCAGGGGATCAGGGCGCCTTTGGCTCGCGGGCGGGGTCGCGGCAGCCGCACTGGCGGCGACGACACTCTTTTTCGTCAATGCGCGTGCCCGCCCGCCGACAAACCGCATCGTCGTCGTGCAGCCGATGCGCGTCGCGGGAACCGATACGCCGGCGCGACGGCTGGCGCAGGATTTCGCCAGCGACCTGTCGCGCGCCGTGATCGGTCATGACGGGCGTCTGGAGTTCGCCGATACGCAAGGAGAGGCGGAAACGGCCGCCGGCTTCACCGTAGCCGGCAGCGCCGCGTCCGTGGGCAAGAATCTGAACGCGGTCGTCATCGTCACGAAGGGCGGCGATCCCGCGATCCTCTGGTCGCATGATTATACGGCGCCGCTCGACGACGCCGGTGGCCTGCGACAGCAGATCAGCACGAACGTGGCCGCCGTGCTGGTCTGCGCGCTCGGCACCGCGGGGGCCCCGACAAGATCGATGAGCGCGCGACCGCCTTGTACTTCGAGGCGTGCAACCTTCGTAGCGGCGATCAACGGCAAGAAGCGTATCTGCTGCGCCAGGTGACGAAACGCGCGCCCTTCTTCGCGGGTGGATGGGCTGATCTTGCCGTGAGCCTTGTCTTCGCAAGCGAAGCCGAGACGGGAGATGCCGCAAGAACCATGCGGCGGGAGGCATCGGCAGCGGCGCAACGTGCGTTGTCGCTCGATCCTCATCAGGGCAACGCTTATTACGCACGCGCCCTGTTATTGCCTGGACTGAAAAACTGGAGCGTGCGCGCGCGGATTTTGCGGGCCGGACTGGCTGCCCAGCCGGACCATCCCCAACTCTATAACCGGCTTGCGATCGATCTCGCCGCCATTGGCCGTCAGCAGGACAGTATCGCGGCGAACAGGAGCGCCGTCGCACTCGACCCGCTCTTTCCTGGCAAGACCGCGCGCCTCGTCCATGCGCTTGTGGACGCCGGCGACCTTGACGGAGCTGAAGTCGCCGTCCGCCACATGCGGGAAACCTGGCCGGACAGCGATTATACCTGGCGCGCGCAGTTCGAAACGCAAGCGCGGACAGGCAATGCGCGCGCGGCCGAGGCGATGCTCGCCGATCCGCGCGACGCATCGTTCGGCGAGCGCGAAATCGCAGGCTGGAAGACCTTCCTGAAAGCTCGGGAAACGCACGCCAGCGGCAATGCGCAGGCCGCGATCCGCGAATTGTCGGACGAAAGACGCCGCGGCGTGATAGATGACGCCCAGTTCGTCAGCGACCTTACCGTATTGGGGCGCCTTGAATTAGCGCTTCAGGTCGCCTTGCGCATGCCGGCGCAGACGGAGAGCGACTTCTGGTTTCGCAGCTTCCTCAAACCGCTTCGATCGGACCCGCGCTTCATGGCGGTCGCCGCGCGGCAGGGCCTGTATGCGATTTGGCGCACGACCGGCTTATGGCCCGACTTCTGTCGCGACCGCTCCTTGCGTTACGATTGTCGCAAG
>JAYRJH010000031.1:0-13901 GCA_041906415.1 Sphingomonas sp.
CATGGGCGCCGCGTGCTGGTCCGCGAGGACCTGAACGTGCCGCTGGCCGACGGCCGCGTCACCGATGACACCCGCATGCGCGCGACCGTCGCCACCGTGG
This sequence comes from Sphingomonas sp., assembly GCA_041906415.1. Lineage (GTDB taxonomy): Bacteria > Pseudomonadota > Alphaproteobacteria > Sphingomonadales > Sphingomonadaceae > Sphingomonas. The sequence goes on from JAYRJH010000031.1 coordinate 101, forward strand.
CGGAACTGGCGGACAAGGGCGCGATCGTCCTCGTCCTCGCGCATTTCGGGCGGCCGAAGGGCCAGCCCAACCCGGAAATGTCGCTGGCGCGGATCGTGCAGTCCTATGCGGGCGTGCTCGGCCGCCCGGTGCGCTTCATCGACTGGGACGGGGCGCAGGCCGCCGTCGCCACGCTCCAGCCCGGCGACATCGCGGTGCTGGAGAACACGCGCTTCTTCGCGGGCGAGGAAAAGAACGAGGCGGAGGTGATCGATCGCCTCGCCGCTCTGGGTGAGTTCTACGTCAACGACGCCTTCTCCGCCGCGCATCGCGCCCATGCCTCCACCGAGGGGCTGGCGCACCGGCTCCCCGCCTTCGCCGGCCGGGCGATGGAGGCGGAGCTGGACGCGCTGGAGAAGGCGCTCGGCAACCCCGAGCATCCGGTCGCGGCCGTGGTGGGCGGGGCGAAAGTCTCCACCAAGCTCGACGTGCTCAGGCACCTGGTGGCGAAGGTCGATCACCTCATCATCGGCGGCGGCATGGCCAACACCTTCCTCGCCGCGCGCGGGGTGAACGTCGGCAAGAGCCTGTGCGAGCATGATCTCACGGGCACCGCCGAAGAGATCATGGAAGCCGCCGACCGTGCGGGCTGCACCGTCCACCTGCCCTATGACGTGGTGGTGGCGAAGGAGTTCCGGCCCAATCCGCCGACGCGCGTCGTCAACGTCCACGAGGTGGCGGCGGACGAGATGATCCTCGATATCGGCCCGGCCGCCGTGGAGGCGCTGGCGGATGTGCTCAAGACCTGCCGCACCTTGGTGTGGAACGGCCCGCTCGGCGCGTTCGAGACGCCGCCGTTCGACGCCGCCACCGTCGCGCTCGCCCGCACGGCGGCCGCGCTGACGCAGGACGGCAGCCTCGTTTCGGTCGCCGGCGGCGGCGATACGGTGGCGGCGCTCAACCATGCCGGCGTGGCGGATCGGTTCAGCTTCGTCTCCACCGCCGGCGGCGCCTTCCTGGAATGGATGGAGGGCAAGGAACTGCCGGGCGTGAAGGCGCTGGCGCGCTAGGGCGGGTCGCCATTCAGCCCATATGGGCCTGCAAAGCGCGATTTTCTGCGCTTCGGTGCTCACGGACCTGCAGTCCGCTGCGCTCCGATGCTCGAAAATCACCCTTTTCGACTCCATCTGGCCTGAATGGCGACCCGCCCTGGGCAGGCCCCCTATTTGGGACATGCCTGCTGGTCGCTCTGCCGCAATCCTACTGGCGCGTCCGGCGGCTGCCCGCTAACAGGCGCGCTAACAGGTCAACCATCAGGGGATAGAGATGACGCCGACGGTCAAGGCCATTCTGGACAAATATGAATCCGATTCGCCCGCGACGAAGGCGAATCTCGCCCGCATCCTGATGCACGGGCGGCTGGGCGGCACGGGCAAGCTCATCATCCTGCCGGTCGATCAGGGCTTCGAGCACGGCCCGGCGCGCAGCTTCGCGGTCAATCCGCCGGCCTATGACCCGCATTACCATTACCAGCTCGCGATCGACGCCGGCCTTTCCGCCTATGCCGCCCCGCTGGGGATGCTTGAGGCCGGCGCGGAGACCTTCGCCGGGCAGGTGCCGACGATCCTGAAGTGCAACAGCTCCAACAGCTGGGCGACCAGCGTCGACCAGGCGGTGACGGCGGGCGTGGACGACGCGCTGCGGCTGGGCTGCGCGGCGATCGGCTTCACCATCTATCCCGGATCGGACCATGTGTTCGAGCAGATGGAGGAGATCCGCGAGCTTTCCGCGCAGGCCAAGTCGGTCGGCATCGCCACCGTCATCTGGTCCTATCCGCGCGGCGGCAACCTCTCCAAGGAGGGCGAGCTGGCGCTGGACGTGGGCGCCTATGCCGCGCACATGGCGGCCTTGCTGGGCGCGCACATCATCAAGGTGAAGCTGCCGACCGACCATATCGAGCAGGCCGACGCGAAGAAGGCCTATGAGGGCGGAGACTGGTCCACGCAGGCGAAGCGCGTCGCGCATGTCGTGCAGTCGAGCTTCGCCGGGCGGCGCATCGTGGTGTTCTCCGGTGGCGCGGCCAAGGGCGCGGACGCGGTGTATCAGGACGCGCGCGACATCCGCGACGGGGGCGGCAACGGCTCGATCATCGGCCGCAACACCTTCCAGCGCGAGCGCGGCGAGGCGCTGGCGATGCTCGACAAGCTCGTCCGCATCTACAAGGGCGAGGAATAAGCCCGATGGTCGAGCGCACCCGGCCACAGGATGAGGGCTGGGCGGCGGTCGACCGCTACATCGGCGACAAGCTGCTCGGCGAGGACGCGGCGCTGGCCGCCGCGCTCGCCGCCAATGCGGCGGGCGGGCTGCCGGATATCGATGTCTCCCCGCCGCAGGGGAAGATGCTCCACCTGATCGCGCGCATCGCCGGGGCGCGGCGCGTGCTGGAAGTGGGGACGCTCGGCGGCTATTCGACGATCTGGCTCGCCCGCGCGGTCGGCGAGGGCGGGCGGGTCGTGACGCTGGAGATCGATCCGCGCCATGCCGACGTAGCGCGCGCCAATCTGGCGGCGGCGGGAGTGGGCGATCGCGCGGAGGTCGTCACCGGCCCCGCGCTCGATACGCTCGCGCGGCTGGACGGGCCGTTCGACCTGATCTTCATCGACGCCGACAAGGAGAACAACGCGGCCTATGTCCGCGAGGCGATCCGCCTGTCGCGTCCGGGGGCGACGATCGTGGTGGACAATGTGATCCGCGAGGGCGGCGTGCTCGACGCCGCCAGCCCGGACCCGCGCATCGCCGGCACGCGGGCGCTGTTCGATTACGTGGCGAAGGAGCCGCGCCTCTCGGCCACCGCGATCCAGACGGTGGGGGGCAAGAAATGGGACGGCTTCCTGATCGCGGTGGTGGACGCGGACAGGGGTTGAACGGCGAGGGTGAGGACGTTCGCCTATCATCGCGCGGTCGCGCCGATGCTTTGGGTGCTGGTGGGCCTTGCCTCGATCGAATTGCTGGTGACGCACCTGCTGGTGTCGCACTGGTTTCCGCGCGTCGCGCTGGTCCTGTCGCTCGCCAGCCTCGGCCTCGTGGCGTGGCTGGTCCGGGCGATCGTGGCGATGCGCCGCCGTCCGGTGATGATCGGACAGGATGCGGTGTTGATGCAGGTCGGCGGGTTCAGGCGCGTGCTGGTGCCGTTCGATGCGATCGCATCGGTGGATGCCGCGGGGAATGAGCGGGACCGGCGCGCGCTCAACCTCGCGCTGGTCACGCATCCGAACGTGATGCTGGAATTGCGGGAGCCTCTGCACGGCCGCCGCGGGGAGATCCGCCGCATCGCGCACAGGCTGGACGATCCGGCGGGTTTCATTGCCGCCGTGCGGGAAAGATTGCAGGCTTCTTCGGTCGCCTGACCTCTTCCATTTTCAGCGATTCTGCCGGACGAGGGCCGGCGGGCAAACAGATGCGCGGCCCGGGCCGCGGGGAGTTTCAGAGGATGAAGTCGCGGTTCTGCGTTCCGGCCGGTGGCCCGTATCTGATGGCGCACAGCGCGGGATGCCAGCCGGTCGGGCTGGAGGCGCGGCTGGTCGAGGATTACGTCCGGCCGTGGCGTGAGGATCCGGCGCGGATATGGGACGCGTGGCTGGGCAGTATCGCGGAGTTCCGCGAGGCGGTGGCCGGCCTGCTCGGCGGCAGGGCGGACGAATGGTGCCCGCAGCCGAGCGTCTCCGCCGCGATTTCGCGCTTCCTGAGCGGCGTGGCCTTCCCCGCCGGGCGCGACGTGGTGCTGGTGTCGGCGGAGGCGTTTCCGTCGATCGGCTTCGCGCTCGCCGGGCTGGAGCGGCTGGGCTTGCGGCTCGAACTGGCGCGCGGCGCGCCCGACGATCCCGGAAGCTGGACGCGGCTGGATGACCGCGACGTGGCGGCGGTGGTGCTCACCCATGTCCATTCGAACAGCGGACGGATCACGCCCGTCGCGGAGGTGGCCGCGCGGGCGCGGGCGAACGGCGTCGTCTCGGTCGTCGATATCGCGCAATCCGCCGGCATCCTGCCGCTCGACGTGACCGCATGGCCGGTCGACGCGGTGGCGGGCAGCGCGCTCAAATGGCTGTGCGGGGGCGCGGGCGCATGCTTCCTGTGGGTGTCCCCGGAAAGGGTGATGGAGGTCGAGCCGGTCGAGCGGGGCTGGTTCTCGCACCTCGACCCCTTCGAGATGGATATCGAACATTTCCTGTTCGCGCCTGACGCGCGCCGCTTCTGGGGCGGCACGCCGGTGGTCGCGCCTTACGTGTCGGCGCTGGAAGGGCTGCGCGTGGTGCGCGAAATCGGGGTGAGGACGATACGGGAGCATAACCTTCGCCTTCAGCGCGGTTTGCTCGATGCGCTCGCCGGAACGGGCATCAATGCCCCGGTTCCGGGCGAGTGTGGTGGAACATTGTGCCTGGAACTGGGGGAGGCGGCCGAGGCGGCTCTGGCCGCCGCCGGCGTGCGGTGCGATCGGCGCGGCAGGATATTGCGGCTGTCGTTCGGCATCTGGAACGACGACGCGGATGTCGCCACCGTCGCGCAAGCCGTCGCCCAGGGCCTGGACGCATGAAGATATCGGAACGGAAAAATGGATAACGCCGAGAAGTTCGAGGGCTGGATTCGCGGCCCCTTCGTGGAGATGAACACCGAGCTGGAGGATCTCTATTTCGCCCAGCCGGACCGGATGGAGATCGAAGGCGTCGGCAGCCCGATCAAGGAAGCCCTGCGCGACGAGGGGCGCGCGCTGATCGTGCCGCTGCTGGAGGAAGGCAAGACCGGCGACGGATTCGTCAACGCCTTCGGCGTGCTGGGCAATGTCGGCCTCTATCTCGGCGCGCTCAGGCGGCACGAGCTGACCAACCCCGATCGCGAGGATCGCTCTCCGTTCGTGGAGGCGTCGGCGCTGGCGCTGCATATCGGCGTGTCGATCGGCATGGCCCCGCGCTTCGCCACCGCGCATCTCGCGACGCACAATGTCGCGGTGGACGGCATCCGCAAGAGCTTCACCTCGCTGCACGACGAATTCCTGTTCATCGACGAGAACACGCGCGGCATCCTGAGCTTCCAGAGCGCGGCGGATGCGCTCAACCGCATCGTGCCGCTGGGCGTGACCAGCCCGGTGGCCGACGTGCTCTACGAGCAGGCGAAGCAGGCGCTGGCGAACGTGATCCGCTTCAACGGCCGGCTGTTCGACGAGCTGGATATCGATCGGTTCTTCTTCTCGGTGCGGCCCTATTACAAGCCGTATCGCGTGGGGCGGCAGGTCTATCGCGGCGCCAATGCGGGGGATTTCGCCGGCATCAACGAGATCGACCTGATGCTCGGCGTGTGCCGCGCGAACGATCCCTATTACTCGCAGCTATTGCACGAGAAGATGCCGTTCATGCTGCCGTCCGAGCAGCGCCGGCTGAATGCGTGCATGAGCCGGCGCAGCCTGCTCGACGACCTGCTGCTGCTGGTCGACGGCAATGCCCGCAAGCCGTGGTTCAAGAACAGCGTGCGCATGTTCCTGGAGGTGTTCGACCTCTATGCCGAAACGGCGCGCCAGCATCACGACCAGCTTGTCATGCGCTTCATCCAGCGGCCGAGCGGCGATCTGGCGCAATCGCGGCTGACCGGCATCACCGCGAGCGGGCCGAGCCTGGAGGTGCTGATCCGCTCGCTCGAGACGCTGCGCGACTATCGCTGCGCGGCGGACCGCAGCGACATCCCCACCCGGCACCGCGATATCGAGCGGCTGCGCGCGGTGGTGAAAATGTAACCCGATCGGGCGGCGATCGAACACGGTCGTCGCCCCGTTTCCCTGCGGATCAGCCGGCGACGGGCAGCTTAACCGCCCCATCCGGCTCCCGCTCCAGCGGGCCGTAGGCGATCACCGTTTCGAGCAGCAGCGGCTCGTAGAGGTGCGGGAAATCCTGCCCGCCGCGCGACTTCTCCCATTTCAGCGATGCGCCGAAGGAGGAGAGATCCACCGCCGCGACGTGCAGATCGACCTGCCCGGCGAAATGCCTGTCCACCGTTTCCGTCAACTGATCGGCGGTGGAGAGGTGGATGTAGCCGTCCGCCACATCCGCCGGGGCGCCCGCGAAACGGCCGTCGCGTTCCAGCGCCGCCATCTGCCCGGCGGTCAGCACCTTGTAGGCGACGGACGGGCGGACGGTCATTCCGGCTCGCCCGCGGCTTCGGTTTCCGGCGTTTCGCCTTCCTCCGCGCTTTCCTCGATCCGCGCGGCGGAGACGACATGCTCGTCGTTCGCCACGTTGAACAGCCGCACGCCCGCCGATCCGCGCCCGATCACCCGCAGGTCCGCGAGGGGGATGCGGATCATCTTGGCCTGATCGGTGACGAGCATGAGCTGCTGCGCCTTGGTCGCCGGGAAGCTGGCGACGACAAGGCCGTTGCGGGCGATATTGTCGATATTGGTGATGCCCTGTCCGCCGCGGCCCGTGCGGCGATATTCATAGGCCGACGACATCTTGCCATAGCCGTTGGCGCAGATCGTCAGGATGAACTGCTCATGCTCCGCCAGATGCGCGAAGCGCTTGTCGTCCATCAGGCGCGGGGCGCGTTCGGCATCCTCGCCCTTCCACGGCGCATGGCGGAGATAGTCCTCGCGTTCGTCGGAATCGCGCACGCCGACCTTGTGGAGGATGGAGAGCGAGATCACCTCGTCGCCCTTCGCCAGCCGCATTCCGCGCACGCCGGTGGAGTTGCGGCTCTGGAACTCGCGCACGTCGTTGCCGGAGAAGCGGATCGCCTTGCCCTGGCGGGTGGCGAGCAGCACGTCGTCCTCCTCGTCGAGCAGCGCGACGCCGATCAGGCGGTCTTCCTCATCCTCGCCCTCGAACTTCATCGCGATCTTGCCGTTCGAGGGGACGTTGGTGAAGGCGTCCATGCTGTTGCGGCGCACATTGCCCCTGGCGGTCGCGAACATGACGTGGAGCGCGCCCCATTCCGCCTCGTCCTCCGGCAGCGGCAGGACGGTGGAGATCGTCTCCCCCTCGGCCAGCGGCAGCAGGTTGACCATCGGCCGCCCGCGCGTGGCCGGGCCGCCTTCCGGCAGGCGCCACACCTTCATGCGATAGACCCGGCCGAGCGTGGAGAAGAACAGGACCGGCGTGTGGGTGGAGGTGACGAACAGCTCCGTCACCACGTCCTCGTCCTTGGTCGCCATGCCGCTGCGGCCCTTGCCGCCGCGCGCCTGCGCCCGGAACGCCTCAAGCGGGGTGCGCTTGATATAGCCCTGCATGGTCACGGTGACGACCATGTCCTCGCGCTCGATCAGGTCCTCGTCCTCGATCCCGTCGGCGGCGGCGGCGATCTCGGTGCGGCGCGGGGTGGCGAACAGGTCGCGCACCTCGGCCAGCTCCTCGCGCATCACCTGATAGAGCTTCGCGCGGTTGGCGAGGATCTCCAGCAATTCCGCGATCGAGGCGGCGAGCTGCTCCAGCTCCGCCCCGATCTCGTCGCGGCCCAGCGCGGTGAGGCGGTGCAGGCGCAGGTCGAGGATCGCGCGGACCTGGATCTCGCTCAGGCGATAGGTGTCGCCGGTCACTTCGGCGTCCAGCGCTTCGACCAGACGGATATAGGGCGCGATCTCCGCGATCGGCCATTCGCGCGCGAGGAGCGCGGCGCGCGCCTCCGCCGGGCTGGCCGAGCCGCGGATGATCCGCACCATCTCGTCCAGATTGGTGACGGCGATGACGAGTCCGAGCAGGATGTGCGCCCGGTCCCGCGCCTTCGCCAGTTCGAACTTGGAGCGGCGGGTGATGACCTGCTCGCGGAACTGGATGAACGCCTGGATGAAGTCGCGCAGGCCCAGCATCTCCGGCCGCCCGCCGCGGATGGCGAGCATGTTCGCGGGGAAGCTCGATTGCGCGGGCGTGTGCCGCCATAGCTGGTTCAGCACCACCTCCGGCGTCGCGTCGCGCTTCAGGTCGATGACGATGCGCACGCCCTCGCGGTTCGATTCGTCGCGGATGTCGCTGACGCCCTCGATGCGCTTGTCCTTGGCGGCCTCGGCGATCTTCTCGACCAGCGCGTTCTTGCCCTGCTGGTAGGGGATTTCGGTGAGGACGATCGAGCGCCGGTCCCCGCGCCCTTCCTCCACCACATGGCGCGAGCGCACGATGATCGAGCCGCGCCCGGTGGCATAGGCGGAGCGCGCGCCCGCGCGGCCGAGGATGATCGCGCCGGTCGGGAAATCCGGCCCCGGCACGATCTCCATCAATTCCTCGGTGGTGATCGCGCCATTGTCCAGATACGCGAAACAGGCGTCGATCACCTCGCCCAGATTGTGCGGCGGGATGTTGGTGGCCATGCCGACGGCGATGCCGCCCGCGCCGTTGACCAGCAGGTTCGGGAAGCGCGCGGGCAGCACCTGCGGCTCGCTTTCCGACGCATCGTAGTTCGGCTGGAAATCGACCGTGTCCTTGTCGAGATCGCCGAGCAGGTAATCCGCGATCTTGGCGAGGCGCGCTTCCGTATAACGCATCGCGGCGGGCGGATCGGGGTCCATCGAGCCGAAATTGCCCTGGCCGTCGATCAGCGGCGCGCGCATCGACCAGTCCTGCGTCATGCGCGCGAGCGCGTCGTAGATCGCGGTGTCGCCGTGCGGGTGATATTTACCGATCACGTCGCCGACGATGCGGGCGGACTTGCGATAGGGCCGGTTCCACACGAATCCGCTCTCGTTGGCGGAGAACAGGATGCGGCGATGGACCGGCTTCAGCCCGTCGCGCACGTCGGGCAGCGCGCGGGCCACGATCACGCTCATCGCGTAATCGAGATAGCTCGTCTTCATCTCCTCGACGATGGAGATGGGGGCAATGTCCGAAGGTTCGGCGAGGAGAGTCTCGTCGGTCAAGAATCAGGGCTTTCGGCTTGTTTCGTTTCGATGACGGACCCTAGCCGATGGGACAGAGGCTTACCACCCCCACGCGCACGCGCGCGAGGGGGTGGCTGCGACCCGACAGAGCGTCGGGAACCGGATCAGGCGGTTACTTGCACGCCTTCTTGTTGGCGTTGCCCGCCTTGGAGCAATTGTAGGTGATGGTCTTGCCGGTGGTCGTCTTCGTCGTGACCATGCGGCCCGCCGGCGTGGCGACGGTCTTGCGCGCGACGCGGGTGGTCTTCGCGGCCGTGGTGTTGGCGGAGGTCATCGCCGGCTTGGTGACGGTGGTGGTCTTGCTCGCCACCGTGGTCCTGGCGGCGGTCGTCGCTTTGGCGGCGGGCATCTGGGCATAGGCCATCCCGCCCGAGGCGAGCGCGGCGGCGGAGATGGCGGCGAGGATTGCGGACTTCATCATTGCATCAACTCCCTTGGCGGACGACCAATGTTCGGCGTCGAAGCGTTGAATGCACCAGCCGCGATCTCGATAGCGTGACGCGAAGATTAAATATCGGTCAGGGAATGATCTCGCTGCCGTCCCATGAGAAGAAGCGGCCGCTGTCCCTGGGCTTCAGCCCGTCGATGACGTCCAGCAACTGCACCGCGGCGCGCGAGGGCGTGAAGAGATCGCGCCCCGCCTGCCGGAAGGGGCGCGACAAGGGGGTGTCCACCGCGCCGGGATCGAGCGCGACGACGATGCCGCGATCGTTGCGCTTCCTGTCCTCGATCGCGATGGTGCGGACGAACTGGTTGAGCGCTGCCTTCGCGGCGCGATAGCCCGGCCAGCCGCCGGCGCGATTGTCCCCGATGCTGCCCATCCGCGCCGAAAGCACCGCGAGGATGCTGCGCCCGGCCTTCGGCATCACCGGCAGGAAATGCTTCGCCACCAGCGCGGGGCCGATCGCATTGACGGCGTGGAGCCGCGCGAGCCACGCGGGATCGAGGTCGTCCGGGCCATGCCCGCCTTCATGGAGCAGGCCGGTGGCGACGATAACCAGCCCGGGCGAGCCGGCGCGCGCGGCGGCGGCGGCGATCGTCGCCTCGTCGCACAGGTCGATTGCGGGGCGGGAGAGGCGCAGGACGCGCTCGCCCTCCTCCTCCAGCGCCTCCGCCAGCGCCGCGCCGATCCCGCCGGACGCACCGATGACGACGGCGCTCATCGGCGGCGGAAGGCCCAGCGGTCGCCATCGCTGGCGTCGGCGTCGAAGGCGTAGCCGTCGGTGTCGAAGCCGCGCATCGCGTCCGCGTCCGTGATGCGATGCTCGACCAGCCAGCGCGCCATCATCCCGCGCGCCTTCTTCGCGTGGAAGCTGATGAAGCGCCCGTCCGCCTCGCGGAAATCCACCGCGACGATGCGCAGCGCCGGCGGCAGCAGCCCGTCCACCGCCGCCCAATATTCCTGGCTGGCGAGGTTCAGCACCACGCCCGATCCTTCCGCCTCCACGTCCGCCGCCAGCGCATCGGCGATGCGGCCGCCCCACCAGTCGGTCAGCTTCCTGCGGCGCGGCGCCCAGCGCGTGCCCATCTCCAGCCGGTAGGGGCGCATCAGGTCCAGCGGGCGGAGCAGGCCGTAGAGGCCGGAGAGCATCCGCAGATGATCCTGCGCGAAGTCGATCGCGGCCTCGTCCAGCGTGGCGGCGTCCAGCCCGGCGTAGACGTCTCCGGCGAAGGCGCGGATCGCCGGGCGCTCCGGCAGGGTGTCGAAGCCGCGGAAGCGTTCCACGTTGAGCGCCGCGAGCTTGTCCGAAATGTGCATCAGCTCGCCCAGCTTCCTGCGGGACAATTTCGCGGCCGCATGGGCCAGCGTCTCCGCCTCCGCGCCGAAGCGCGGCGCGGTGGCCGCCATCGGCGGAAGCGGGGTTTCGTAATCGAGCGACTTGGCGGGGGAGATGACGGCGATCATGGGCCCCAGCGCCTATCGGCGGAACCCTTTGCGTTCAATCCATGTTCAGCGCATCGTGGCTTTCTTGAACCGGCCGGGGCAGGGGAGTAGAGCGTCGGCACCTAAAACGGAGAGTAAATAAGCGATGAAGAGCATCTATCGGGCCGCGATCGCCGCCGCCCTCCTTTCGGGCGTGGGCAGCGTCGCGCTCGTGGCGCCCGCGTTCGCCAAGGAGAAGAAAGAGGAAGCGCCCAAGCAGGCGCCGCTGAAGCTCAGCAAGGACGTGCAGCCCATCGCCGCCAAGGCGCAGGCCGCGATCCAGGCGAAGGATTACGCAACGGCCGAGCCGCTGGTGCAGCAGGTCGTGGCCGCCGCGAAAAGCGACGACGACAAATATATCGCCTCGGTGTTCCAGCTCCAGCTCGCCGTGGGCAAGACGCAGGGCGGGCAGATCGACGACAATGCGATCAAGGGTCCGCTCGACGCGCTGATCGCCAACCCGCGCACGCCGCAGGCCGATCAGGCGCGCTTCAACTACCAGCGCGGCATCATCGCCGCCAACGCGAAGCAGCCGCAGGAGGCGATCGCCTTCTTCCAGCGCGCGCAGCAGCTCGGCTACACCGATCCCAACCTTCCGCTCCAGATGGTGAAGATCAAGATGGAGGCCGGCGACGTCGCGGGCGGCTCCGCCGATCTCCAGAAGGCGATGGATGCGCAGATCGCCGCCGGGCAGAAGCCGGACGAGCAGCTCTATCGCTACGCCATGGCCAAGACGCTGCAGAAGCGGCTGATCCCGGATGCGATCGGCTGGATGAAGCGCTACATCACCGCTTATCCCACGGCGAAGAACTGGCGCGACGTGGTGTTCGTCTACGGTGTGCAGCAGGGCAGCGCCGTGACGCTGGACAAGGCGCAGAAGGTGGACCTGCTCCGCCTGCTCCGCCGTGAAAAGGCGCTGGCCGACCAGTTCGACTACGAAATCTACGCGCAATATGCGATCGACCTCGGCCTGCCCTACGAAGGCAAGTCGGTGATCGACGAGGGCCGCGCGGCCGGCAAGCTGCCGGCGGATTCGGCGACCGCCAACGATCTCGACCGGCTCGCCAAGCAGGCGATCGGCAACGAAGGCTCGCTCGATCCGCTCGACGCCAAGGCGAAGGCCTCCGCCAACGGCAAGCTCGCCGCCGGCACCGCCGACGCGCATCTGGGCGCCGGCCAATATGCCAAGGCGATCGAGCTGTATAAGGTCGCGTTGCAGAAGGGCGGGGTGGATGCCGATGCGGTGAACACGCACCTGGGCATCGCGCTCGCCAATTCGGGCGACACGGCTGGCGCCAAGGCGGCGTTCGAAGCGGTGAAGGGCGCGCCGCGCGCCGACATCGCCTCCTTCTGGCTGACCGCGCTTTCGACCCCGGCCGCCTGAGCCGGACCCGCAAAGGGTAAAGGAAAAGGGCGGCCGCATCGCGGTCGCCCTTTTTTATCGAGCCGGCCTTTCCGGCCTCAACTCATTCGAGGATCGGCACCCCCGACGCGGCCTTCGCGCTGCGAATCGTCAGCGAGGATTTGACGCTGGCGACATTGGGCGCGGTGGTGAGGTGGGTGGTCAGGAAGCGCTGGAAACTTTCCAGATCGGTGGCGACGATCTTCAGCACGAAATCGATCTCGCCGTTCAGCATATGACATTCGCGCACCTCCGGCAGGGCGGCGACATGCGTTTCGAAGGCGGACAGATCCGATTCGGCCTGGCTCTTCAGGCTCACCATCGCGAACACGGTGATGGGGAAGCCCAACTGCGCAGGATCGCAATCGGCGTGATAGCCGCGGATCACGCCCGCCTGCTCCAGCGCCCGGACACGGCGCAGGCAGGGCGGGGCCGTCAGCCCCACGCGTTCCGCCAGCTCCACATTGGTCATCCGCCCGTCTTCTTGCAGAAACGCCAGGATTTGCCTGTCGATGTTATCGAGCACGTCTTTCTCCGGCTGCGCCACGCACATTCATGGCGATTTGATTGGCATATCCATAGGAAAATTGCGCGCAAACGCAATTGTCCCACATTGCGACGCGATGAAATCCGCTGTTTCGCGCCGCCGCGATGAGGATTATTGAAGCGATCCGGCAGCGAAAGGTTCGCTTGCCGGACAGGATGATGTTCCGGTGCGATTCGACGACAGCCTGAAGACCGTTCTCGCCGCGGACGCCTCCACGCCGTTCGGCGCGCAGGCCGCGTTCCGGCAGATCGCCGATCTTCTCGCGCGCGGGCGAATCGCGGAGTCCCCCGAAGTGCTCGATCGCCTGCGCGAATTGCGCGGGCGGGTGCCGGCCGGGGTGCGCGCCGCAACCGCGCGCGCGCTGGCGCTGGCGACGCCCTCCGCCGGGCTGGTGGAGGTGTTCGCGGAGGACGAGCAGGCGGTGGCCGCGCCGGTGCTGCGCGCGGCGCGGCTGTCGGACGCGGAATGGCGCGCGCTGCTTCCCGCGCTGGGGCCGACCGGGCGCGCGGTGCTGCGCCATCGCGCCGATCTCGGCGCGGACGTGGCGCGCGCGCTGGAGAGCTTCGGCGCGGCGGATTTCGCGCTCGGCTATGACGGCGCGGAGGCGCTGGATCTGGTCGAGCCGGCCGAGCCTCCGGCGGCGCCCGCGATCGATCCGCTCGACACCGGACCGGTTCCCGCGCCGGGCGGCGGATTCGAGATCGCGGCGCTGGTCGACCGGATCGCCGCCTTCCGCCAGACGCATCGCGACCACGCGCCCGCGGAGGACGCGCGCGATGCCGCGCCCGCCACGCGGTTCAGCTTCGAAACCGATTCGACCGGCGTGGTGCGCTGGACGGACGCCGCGCCGCGCGGGGCGGTGATCGGCATCGGCTTCCTCCTGCCCGGCGCGGACGGCAAGCCGCAGGTGGACGGCGTGGCGAGCGGCGCGTTCCGCCACCGCACCGCCTTCAACAACGCGCGGCTCAGCATCGGCGGGCGAAGCGCGCTGGCGGGCGACTGGCGCATTTCCGGCGTGCCGATGTTCGATCCCGCGACGGG
>JAYRJH010000487.1:0-1941 GCA_041906415.1 Sphingomonas sp.
CGAGGGGCAGGAGATCGCCAAGTCGTAGCGTCCGGAGCTCACCTCCGCGAAGATCATCGTCTCCGGCGGCCGCGCGCTCCAGAACTCGGAGAACTTCCACACGATCATCGAGCCGCTCGCCGACAAGCTCGGCGCGGGCGTCGGCGCGAGCCGCGCGGCGGTGGACGCGGGTTATGTGCCGAACGATTATCAGGTCGGCCAGACCGGCAAGATCGTCGCGCCCGAGGTCTATATCGCGATCGGCATTTCCGGCGCGATCCAGCACCTCGCCGGCATGAAGGACTCCAAGACCATCATCGCCATCAACAAGGACGAGGACGCCCCGATCTTCCAGGTCGCGGACATCGGCCTGGTCGGCGACCTGTTCAAGGTGGTGCCGGAGCTTACGCAGAAGCTGTGAGGCAGGGAGCGTAGCTCCATGTCGGCGCCGCGATAGAGCGGCGTCCGGCGACGCGGGATTCACCCCTGCGTCGGGCTGATGGAAAGGAAGGCGGCTTCCCGCAGGGGGAGCCGCCTTTTCCTTGTAGACTTACGTCCGTCTTGCGCCAGAATAGTTGTATGATACAACCTTCCTTCAGAAGAGAGGGAAGGAAGCCGGATGAATGTTCCCGCGCAGCTGGTGGAAGACATACGTGACGTATCGCGCGCGATCGTTCGCGAATGGGGCTTAATGGGCGGAAGCTTCGCCGGCACCGAGCTTTCACCGTCCGCCGTCCACGCGCTGATCGAAATCGGGCGGAGCGGTGTCACGGCGCGGGATCTCGGAGAGCGCCTGCGCCTCGAGAAATCCAGCGTCAGCCGGATGCTGCGGAAGCTGGTGGAGGCGGGCGACGTGGCGGAGGAGCCGGGCGATGGCGATGGGCGGATCAAGATCCTGTCGCTCACGCCGTCGGGCCGGCGGCGGCTCGCGGCGATCCATGGTTTTGCGGATGCGCAGGTGATCGACGCGATCGGGCGGCTGCGGCCCGGTGAGGAACAGATCGTGCTGGAGGGGCTGCGTCTCTACACGGACGCGCTCGCCGGGAAGGACGGGAGAAGCGATTCCGGCATTGCCATCGTCCGGGGCTATCGTCCCGGTCTTATTGCGCGCGTCACCGCGCTGCACGCGCATTATTATTCCCGCGAACATGGTCTGGGCCAGCGTTTCGAGAGCGTGGTGGCGGGCGGCCTGGCCGATCTCTGCAACCGGCTCGAAAGCCCGTGCAACGCGATCTGGTCGGCGTTGCGCGGGGATGAGGTGGTCGGCTCGATCTCGATCGATGGAGAGGATATGGGCGCCGGTATCGCGCACCTGCGCTTCTTCATCATGGGCGACGGCGCGCGGGGCGGCGGCGTCGGCCGCGCATTGCTGTCGGCTGCGCTGGCTTTCGTGGACGGGCGGGATTTCCGCGAAACCCATCTCTGGACGTTTCGCGGCCTGGCGGCGGCGCGGCATCTCTACGAAAGCTTCGGCTTCGTCTGTGTCGAGGAAAAGCCGGGCTTGTCATGGGACCGCGAGGTGATGGAGCAACGTTTCGTCAGGCCGCGCGCGCATCGGTGAACCGGCGCTGGCGTCCGGCGGATCGCGTGCTAACCTCCGCAGCATGATCCTTCCGCTCCTTCTCGCCGCGGCGCAGGCCGCGCCCGTAGCCACGCCACCCGCCGCTCCAGCCGTCGCCCGGACGCATTGGCCGTCGAAGGAGGGCGATTTCGTCATCCGCGATTTCACCTTCCGCTCCGGCGAGAAGCTGGCGGAGCTGAAGCTGCACTACACCACGCTCGGCACGCCGCATCGCGATGCGAAGGGGGAGATCGACAATGCGGTGATGGTGCTCCACGGCACGGGCGGCTCCGGCAAGCAATTCCTCCAGCCGCAATTCGCCGACGAGCTTTATGGCCCCGGCCAGCCGCTGGACATCACGCGCTATTTCATCATCCTGCCGGACAATATCGGCCACGGCG
>JAYRJH010000488.1:0-1939 GCA_041906415.1 Sphingomonas sp.
GCGCGCACCCGCCCGGTGATGCATGTCGTGCATGACCGGCAGGTGATGACGCTGGAGGCCGCGATCGAGCGCGTTTCCGCACTGATCGGCACGACGATCGAATGGTCAGCGATCGAGCGTTTCCTGCCGGAGGGCGCGTCGGGCGCGTTCCGCAGGTCGGCGCTCGCGTCGAGCTTCCTCGCGGCGCTGGAACTGGCGCGGCAAGGGCGGGTGGAGCTGGCGCAGAAATCACCGTTCGCGCCGCTTTACCTGAGGGCACCGGCATGAGGCCGCCCGACGATATTGCGCGCGCGGTGGAAGCGGTGCTGTTCGCCGCACCCGAGCCTCTGACGCCGGAGGCGATCCGCGCGCATGTCGGGGAAGCGGACATGGGGGAGGTGCTCGCGCGGCTGGCGGAGGAGTATGCCGGGCGCGGCGTCAACCTCGTCCAGCGCGGCGGGCGCTGGCATTTCGAGACCGCGCCCGATCTCGCCCACCTGCTTCGCCGCGACCGGGAGGAGGCGCGCAAGCTCTCCCGCGCGGGCATCGAGACGCTGGCGATCATCGCCTATCACGAGCCGGTGACGCGCGCGGAGATCGAATCGATCCGTGGCGTGCAGATATCGAAGGGCACGCTCGACGTGCTGATGGAGGCGGGCTGGGTGCGTCCCGCCGGGCGACGCGAGGTGCCGGGTCGCCCCCTGATGTTCGCCACCACTTCCGCCTTCCTCGATCATTTCGGGCTGGAAAGCCGCCGCGACCTGCCCGGCATCGACGATCTGAAGGCCGCCGGGCTGCTCGATCCGGTCGATCTCGCCTTCGATCAACTTGCGGTGGAAAAGGATGACGCGGACGACTAGATAAGGCCCTCGCTTATCAGGAGAGCCGTCATGGGCACGTTTGGCCCGCTGCATTGGATCGTCGTCGCCATCATCGCCATCCTGCTGCTGGGTGGCGGCCGGTTTTCGAACCTGATGGGGGATGTTGCCAAGGGCGTGAAGAATTTCAAGAAGGGCATGGCCGAGGAGGACGACGATGTCCCCGCGAAGCCCGCCCCCCGGATCGAGGCGCAGCAGCCAGTGCGTCCGGCCGAAACGATCGTTCAGGACGAGAAGACGCATTGATCGCGTGCTGATCCGATCCTGACATGCTCGATTTCAACTTCTCCGAATGGGCGGTCGTCGCCTTGGTGGCGCTGGTCGTCATCGGGCCGAAGGATCTGCCGAAGGCGATGCGTGTGCTTGGCTATTGGGTTGGCCGCGCGCGGGGCATCGCGCGCCAGTTCCGCGCCGGCTTCGACGAGATGGTCCGCGAGGCGGAGCTGGCCGAGATGGAGAAGAAGTGGAAGGAGGAGAATGAGCGGATCATGCGGATGCACCCGCCGGAACCGCCCGCTCCGCCATCATCTCCCGCCGATACAGGGGACGGTCCGCCGGCGATGACCGAGCAGCCAGCGATCACGTCCGTCCCCGCGCCGGAGGAAAAGCCGGCATCATGAACGATATCGACGACACCAAGGCCCCCTTGCTCGATCACCTGATCGAGTTGCGGAGGCGGCTCCTCTATTGCATCGCGGCGCTGATCCTGGCTTTCTTCGTCTGCTATTATTTCGCGGAGGACATCTTTGCGGTGCTGGCGCGCCCGCTTCTGCAGGCCGGGCAGACGAAGCTGATCTACACGCAGATATTCGAGGCGTTCTTCGTCAAGGTGAAGGTGGCGTTCTTCGCGGCGATGATGCTGTCCTTCCCCGTGATCGCGAACCAGTTGTGGCAGTTCGTGGCGCCGGGCCTGTATCGCAAGGAAAAGCGCGCCCTTTTGCCGTTTCTGCTCGCGACGCCCGTGCTGTTCGCCTGCGGGGCCGCGATGGCCTATTTCATCGCGGTGCCGATGGCCTTGCATTTCCTGCTGAGTTTCCAGGGCAATATCGGCGGGGTGAGTCAGGAAGCGCTGCCGGCGATCG
>JAYRJH010000489.1:0-1934 GCA_041906415.1 Sphingomonas sp.
GCGCGCATGCTGCGCATGTCAACCTCGCGGACGGCAAGGCCTTCTGCTTCATGTCCGGCGAGGACGCGGAGGCCGTGCGCAAGGCGCACGAGGCAGTCCACCTGCCCTTCGACTCGATCACCGAGGTCAAGCGGGTGACCGGCGCCGATTTGCGTCATCCCCAGCCGGCGCGCAAGGCCAGCGCGGCCTGAGGAGCCCAACGGACTCGTGCCGCCCATCCGGGCGGCACGAGATCCGCCGCGGCCTCAGTAGTAGTTGATGCCGAAGCTCAGCCTGGGGTCGTAATGCGCGTCCCAGTAGCCTTTCCACAGCGCCCTGGTGATCGGCCCGACTTCGCCGTCGCCGACTGGGGCGCCGTCGAGCTCGGTGATCGGCATGACGCCACCGGCGGTGGTGACGAAGAACAGCTCGTCGCAGGAATAGGCGAGATCGACCGGCACGTCGTCCAGGTGGGTTTCAAGCCCCAGGCCCGCGGCCACTTCCATCACCGTCTTGCGGGTGACGCCTTCGAGCACGCCCTTGCGCGCGGAGTAGAGCTTCCGGTTCTTCACCAGCATGACGTTGTAGCCGGAGCCTTCGGTGAGGTTGGTGTCGCCGTCGGTCAGGATCGGATACATGGCGCCGCGGTCGCGCGCCTCCAGGATGCCGCGGGTGAAGTCGCCCCATTGCAGGTTCTTGACCTTCGGATCGATGGCGCCGGGCGGGATGCGGCGCACGGTGCGGGCGATGACGGCGCTGCCGCCCTTCTTCTGCGTCTCCTCGTCCATCACCCAGAGGAAGGGCATGACCATCAGGTAGCAGGAATTCTCGCACTCCTCCGGCGGGGTCTGGCGGATGTAGCGCAGGCCGCGGGTCACGATCATCATGACATAGGCGTCGCGGATGCCGCTCATCGCCACCATCTCGACCAGGCGGTCGCGCATCTCCGCGCGGCCCACGGGGCTCTTCAGGCGCAGCTGGGCGCAGCTTTCCCAGAAGCGTTCCAGGTGGTCGTCCAGCCGGAAGTAGCGGCCGTCCCACACCGCCGGCACGTCATAGGTGAGATCGGATTTCAGGAAGCCCTGATCGAGGATCGGGATGCGCGCCTCGTGCAGCGGCACGTATTTGCCTTCGAGATAGACGACGCCCCGCGCCAGCGGGTTGGTGCTCGCCTGCAGCTCGGCGACGCGCCGGCGATAGGCGACGAAGATGTGGTCAGTGTAGCTCATCGGATTCATCACCTATCGTGGAACGAAGGAAGACAGCGCGCGCGCACCGGCCGCCGCGCGGCCGCCATATTGCCTCAGCTGGGGCAAAGATCACGGACTTTTCCGTGGCGCGGCGCGGCAGCACGGCCGAAACGCAGCCGGAGGGCCGCTACACCGCCCGCGCGGCGCCGCAGAAGACCAATTTTCCGGAATATCCACGCAGCCTGACCCCCGCCGGCGCGCTGCGCAAGGCGACCGCCTATGCGCATGCGGCCGCCGGGCTGGAGCTCTCGATCGGATTTGGGCCGCCCAAAGGATATTCCTGGCTTCCCCGCATGCGCGAAGGACGAGATGAGCCATGTGCCGGGCTTGGCGCAATTCCGCCGCCGCATCACCGGCCAAGCCAGCCTGACGGCGCTGGATCTGGATGTGGAGATCGTGACGAGGAGGAAGCCGCGGTCGCGGAAAGGTGGGCGAATTTCGGTGGTGGCGGCGCAGCGGAGGCGGCAAGATCGACCCCGACCCCGCTTGCGCAGACCCGACGATGACTGAAGCCAACAATATTCAAGCCACCATGATTCAAGCCACCAAAATTCTAGACTGGGACGATGCCTACA
Source organism: Sphingomonas sp. (assembly GCA_041906415.1). Classification (GTDB taxonomy): domain Bacteria; phylum Pseudomonadota; class Alphaproteobacteria; order Sphingomonadales; family Sphingomonadaceae; genus Sphingomonas. The sequence continues at coordinate 1,805 of JAYRJH010000489.1, forward strand.
CCAACGGCGCCTATATCGCGGACGGCGCCGCTTACCCTGAGAAATGGGCGAAGCTGGCCGAGGGCTTCCGCGCCGAGATGCTGGCGGCCGGCCGCGCCGAGCTCGATCTGCGCTATGGCCCGGAAGCGCG
>JAYRJH010000490.1:0-1921 GCA_041906415.1 Sphingomonas sp.
GCGGTCACGCATCAGGACCACAGGTAATATCGGCGGCACGAGGTTTTGACTCGTGCCGAGGCCGCGGATGCGGCCCGCCGGCGGTCCGGCGAGCCAAGCAAACCGGAGGTTTGCGCCCGGCGCTTGAGGGTCAGCAAAGATGAATACCAACGGTCGAAGCATTCGACCGTTGGTATAATACCCCCTACCAGCGCAGCCCGCGCACCGCGGCAATGGGGCGCACGCCCTCGGCCGCGGCGACATCGGCCAGCATCGCCGGGTCGGGATCGCTGCCATAGGCATCGCCGGCGAGTCCCGTCAGCGCCCAGAGCGCATCCATCCCGGCCGCCTGCGCGCCCGCGAGATCCGTGTGCGGACTGTCGCCGATCGCGAGCGTGCGTGCGCGGGGCGGATTGCCGAGAATATCAAGCACAGGATCGTACACCGCAGGGTCGGGCTTGCCGATCTCCATCACCGAACCGCCGAGGTTCAGATAGACATCGGACAGCGCACCGGCGCAGATCAGCTTCTCGCCCGCGACCATCACCGCACGGTCTGGATTGACGCAGAGCATGGGCAGGCCGCGCGCATGGCAGGCCTCCAGCATCGGCACATAGGGCGCGACATCCTTCGGCCCGCGCTGCGGATCGGGGCCGGTGTTGAGGAGGAAGTCCGCATCCTCGACGCGGGCGACGATCTCCGCCACGCCGTCCTCGACGACGGAGAGGTCGCGGTCGGGGCCAATGTGTACGCAGCGCGTACCAAGCTTCGCAAACCAGGGATTGGTGCGCGCTTTCAGCATGCTCCAAGAAACTTCGCCCGAAGAGACGATGCCGTCATAGAGCCCGGGATCGAGGCCCATGCGGTCCAGCATGCCCCGCACGAACCAGGCGCGCCGCGGCGCATTGGTCAGGAAGACCACGCCCTTGTTGCGGCGCTTGAGCTCGGCCAGCGCCTCCGGCACGCCGGGATAAGGCGCACGGCCGTCATGCACCACGCCCCAGAGATCGAGCACGAAGCCGTCGTAGTTGTCCGCGACGGACGCGATGCCGGACAGGATGTTCATCGTGCCTCCACGCCGACGGCATCGGCCACGCGCGCAAAGCCCTCGCGCTTCAGCATCGTGGTCAGCTCGTCCTTGATCCGTCGCACCAGCGCCGGCCCGCCATAGGCAAAGCCGGTGTAGAGCTGCACCAGCGACGCCCCCGCCTTGATTTTTGCGAGCGCCTGCGCGCCGGAGGCGATGCCGCCGACGCCGATCAGGGGCATGCGGCCCTGCGCGGCGCGCCAGGCGATGCGCACCACCTCGGTCGAGGGCGTGAAAAGCGGCGCGCCGGACAATCCCCCCGCCTCGGTCCTCTTCGCGGAGCGCAGCGTATCGGGGCGCGCGATGGTGGTGTTGGAGATGATCACCGCGCCGACGCCGCGCGCGACGCAGGTCTCGACGATCGGCGCGATCGCCTCCGCCGCCAGGTCCGGCGCGATCTTGACGAGCACCGGCGGCTGCTTCGCGAGCGTCGCGCGCTTCGCGGCGATGGCGTCCAGGATCGCGGCCAGCCGCGCCTCGCCCTGCAGATCGCGCAGGCCGGGCGTGTTGGGAGAGGAGACATTGACCGTCACATAATCCGCATGCGGCGCGACGGCGGCGTAGAGCGCGGGATAGTCGCGCTCCGGCTCCGCGCCGTCCTTGTTGATGCCGACATTGGCGCCGAGCACCGCCGGCAGCGGCCGCTGCAACGCCGACAGCCGCGCGACACAGCCTTCGAGCCCGCCATTGTTGAAGCCCATGCGGTTGATGACCGCCTGGTCCTCCTCCAGCCGGAACAGGCGTGGCTTCGGGTTGCCGGGCTGCGGGCGCGGCGTGACGGTACCGGCCTCCACGAAGCCGAAGCCGAGGCGCATCAGCGGCAGCACCGCGACCGCATCCTTGTCGAAGCCGGCC
>JAYRJH010000032.1:0-13643 GCA_041906415.1 Sphingomonas sp.
GCCGCGAGCAGGACGACCCGATCGGTCAATTCCGACTGGCAGCGCACGAGCCAGTCGTGGAGCGTCTCGTCGGGCTTGCGCTCGATATCGGCCAGGCGTTCGCCGGTGCCCGGATACATGAAATCGCGGAGCATCTTTTCGATCATCTTGTCCTCCGAAGGCGGGTGAGCAGGCGGCCAGCGCCGCCGCTCAGGCCGATCAGGATGAGGCCGGTCAGGAAGCAGCTCGCGCCGACGAGACCCGCGCCGCGCAGGACGCCCCCGGTCGGTTGATCGAGGACCATGCCGGCCGCGAGCACCAGCGATGCGATCATCACCGATTCGATCACGACGAGGCGGAACCGCCAACGCAGCGCGTCGGCCTCGGCCCGCGCCGCCACGCGCGCCTCGATGATCCGTTCGAGATCATCGTCAGCGTTTTCCGCGAGCCGAAGCGGCAGCTGTTCGGGGGAAGCGGGGCGGCGGCTCATGACCGTGCGCTCCGCCTGGTCGCGACCGCGATATCCGCCGGGTCCGAGGTTCCGCGTATCGCGGCGGGATCGACGCCGGCAAGCTCGCAGACCGCTTCGAGTGGCGAGCGACCGGCGCGCACCAATGCGTCGAATGCGGCGACGTCTTCCGGCGCGGACGTATTGATCCAGTAGCTGAAGGGATCGACGACCAGCCGGGCGATGCCGAGACCGAGCGGGCTGTCGATGAAGACCTCGCTATAGTTCGGCTTGTTGTTGCGGACCGATTTCAGGAGATCGAGGACGAACCCCGCATAGTCGAGAATCCTGTTCTCCACCGCCTTGTCGTAGGTCGAGCCCTGCAACAGGAAACGCGTGGCGGCGTTCTCAAGGACCACCTGCCCGGTGCCGCCGAACAGCAGGAGGTCGTTCATCGACTGGAGGATGATGCCGAAGCTGGCGCGATATTTGCGCGCGCGGCGATAGCCCTGGCTGATCGCTTCGGCGAGGCGCGACAGATCCTGACCCTCGTTGCGGGTCATGAACTGCGCGGCCTCGTCGCAGAGGACGAACCGGGGACGATCGCGGGCCGACAGATAGAGTTCCTGCGTCACCGCGTTGATCACCACCATGACCACGACATTGAACAGGTCGGGCATCGCCTTCAGGCGTTCGAGTTCGAGCACCACGAATTCGTCGCTTGAGATGTCGAAGGTGCTGGGCCCGTTGAAATAATGGCCGTAGGCGCCGCCCGACCCGAAATCCCGAAGGTTGAACGCCAGCTCGCGCGCGACGGGGACGAGATGGTCCACGCGGTCGAGATCGGACGCGGCATTCGCCGGATAGACGCCGAGCCATTCGCGCACGGCGTCGATGCCAGCTTCGGCGCGACCGTTTTCGATCGCCCATTGCACGGCGGATTTGAGCAGGTTCCATTCGGAGGTGGTGATGGGCTTGCGGGTGGCGGCGTTCGCCATCTCGGCTACGATCGCGACCGCCATCGAGATCGCGGATTCCCGGTCATCGCCATCGAGCGCCAGGCCCAGATCGAACGGGTTGAGCACCAGATGCTCTTCGCCGAGATCGATATACCGGCCCGAGCAGAGCGTGCAGAGCTTGCGATAGCTGCCGCCGATATCGATGATCCGGATCAGCGCGCCTTGCGCGAAATATTGCTGGCACAGATTGTTGAGCAGAAAGCTCTTGCCCGCGCCGCTCTCGGCCGAAACGATGAAATTGTAATTGTTGATGCGGGGATCGAAGAGATCGAGCGTGATGAGCTGTCCCTTGCGCCCGGTATAGAGCAAGGCGGGGCGCCCGCCGCCGCGAAAGTCCGTCTGGATCGGCGCCATCAGCACCCCGGCGCGCGCGGGAACCCGGAAATCGCGCTGGAGCATCTTCAATGTGCGCCGTTCGGGATAGAGACCGAACGGCAGGCTCGCGGCGAGCAGGATCGGGTTGAGGTAGGATTCCTCCTGCACCATCCACGGCAGCGGCTCGCTTTCCCATAGCCGTTTCGCGCGCGCCGACATCTCGCGGGCATGAGCGCGGGTTTCGCCGAACACCCACAAGGTCGGCATCACGGAGAGAAACCGGCTGTTGCCGATCTCGTCCAGGACCCAGCCGATTTCCTCGATCCGCTTGCCGACCTCGACCGCGAAACTGCCCGCCGCTTTCTGGGCGGAGAGGATCTGCGCCCGCTTGTGGATCTCGAACGCGGAATGATCGAACAGCACGTTGAGGGTGAACAGGAACGGCCCGCCGATCTGGTCGCTGTCCTCGGAACTGCCGCGCATCCCGCCGGTCAGGCGATTGGCGCGTTCGGCGGTGATCCGGCGCGGCGGCGATTTCGGGGTGAGGCAGCGCGCGACCTGATTGCCGAGGAAGACTTCCGGCCCGGAAAACTCGAAGGCTGGACCGGCATCGATGATCTGCTTGCGGACCGGGACGGCGCTATCCTGCCCGCTCGCGGAGAACACCCCCGGCGCGGTTTCGAACACGCCGTTGAAGATCCGGCGGTAGAAAGCGACGACGTCCTCGGGCGCGAGCCGGACGATGCCGAGCTTCGCAAGCTGCTCCTCGATCTGACGCTTCAGGTCATTGTCCATCGGCTGGCGCGTCTTGACCGACAGGAAGGTCCGGAAGTCACGGACGGGGATGCCGTGCAGCGCCTTCAGTCCCGCTGTCCCCGCGCGCAGATAATCGGCGGTGCGGCGCGCCGACACCTGGATCAGCGGATCGGGCCGGGTCTTGAGGTCGAGGAAGGCGTCGAGCGTCCCGTCGATCACCGGGTCCGCGAAACTATGGAGCTGGAGAACCGTGCCTTCGGGAAAATGCACGTTCAGCAGGCCCAGCAGCGCCTCATGGACATGGGCGAACATATAGGCGGCCGGCACTAGCTCCCAGGCATAGCCCCAGCCGTCGTCGATCGTGAGGAAAGCGCCTTCCGCTTCCACCCACGCGACGAGCGGCAGGAAATCCGAATAGCTGTCGCGCGAGACGCTCTGGCGCAGCCGCGCCAGTGTCATCCCGTCGCGCTGGTCGACGAGCGAGCTCACGGGCGGTCCTCCCGGTCGGCGGCCGATTCCCGCGTCTGGTCGAGGATCGGGACGTTGACCGACCAGGTCTGTGGCGTGACGAGATAGTCGCCGACCACCCATTGCGGGCGCTCGAGGATCGAGAAGACGTAGCGCTGCATGTAAAGCCGGTCCGGGCGGTGCTGATCCGCATACGGCAGGATCAGCGTGCGCACCGTCCGCGGCGGCTTCAGCATCGGGGTCGTCGGCTGGTCGATCAGCCCCTGCAATTCGCGATAGACGCTTTCGCGATATCCGGCATAGCCCGACGATGCCGCCGGACGACCACGGCTCGCGGTTCCGGGGACATCCGGCGACCCCCGCAGCATGGCCTTGTCGCGGGTGACAGCGGGATCGGAGCGGGACTTCGCGCCGGCGACCGCATCGGCATAGGCTTTCTCCGGATGGATGCACTGCCCATGGTCGTCATTCTTGCACGAGAATTTTTCGCTGTAGGGCGACATCACCGAGCCGATCGTCGCGCAGCCGCCAGACAGCGCGAGGGCGGGAAGGGCAAATGCGAGGGTGGCCGCGCGCTTCGCGCGCAAGCTGGTCGGATTGAACATAGAAAGGGTTCCCCTGGATATGGCGGGCGGGCGCATCAGAACTTCGTCCCCGCCGTCGGCTTGATTTCGAGGGTCACGCCCTCCTGGATCACCACCACGACGTCCTTCGCCGCGCCGACCTCGACGATCGGGCCAGCCTGACGCGCGAGGTCGAGGTAGAAGTCGGTGAGCTTCTCCGACGAGCGTGTCAGGCCACCGGCGACCCCGGCCTTGGCGGCATCGCCCGCGTCGAGCGTGCGGACCGATCCCAGCGCCGACGTCGACACCTCGCCCACGGTGCTCTCGACCGTCTGGGCGATGCCGGTGATCGTGCCCGCGATGAAGGAGCGGGCGAGGGCGGCCCCGGCGCGGGTGACCACTTTGCCGCTCAAACCTTTTTTCCCATCGGTATCGACAAAAAAGCCCTTGATCGGCTGATCGACGACGGAGCGTTCATCGAAATCGACACAGGAGAGCGAGACGAGCTGGACCTCGACCCGCTCCTTGGCCAACGACCCCGTTGCGTTTCCGATGACGAAACAGCCGGCGAGGTTGGCCTTGACGTCATTGGGGAGCACGGCCGGAGCCTGCACGCGGGCGATCAACGGCTCGGGGTTCGACGTGGCGTCCCGGCTCGCCAGCGCGTCGATCCCCGTCAGCAGCCGCGCCTTCATGAAACCAGGCGGCAAATAAATCGTCCGATTCTTTTTTTTGGCGCCGCCCGGCTTGTCCGCGCCGAGCACCGCCCCGGTCGCCGCGCCGATCGCGCCCACCGTTTTCTCGACTGGCGGGGCAGGAGGCGCGGGAGGGGAGGAGGGGATGGTGGGTGGCTCTGGCGTCGCGGTGGCCGCGTCGCCGGTGGCGGGTGACGGCGGAAAGGCCGGGACCGTGCCGGGAAGCGCGGGCGGAAGGTCGGTTCCATCGGCTTTCGCGCCGCCGGGGACGATCTTGCCTTCCTCGATCGCCGTCACGCGATCACCGAGCAGCGCCTGGCCGTCGAGGATCTTCTTGAGATCGCCGCGCACCTTCACTTCGAGGCTGTCGCCGCGCAGGCCCGCGCCCATGCCGAGCTTCGAGGCCGGAGCGACGATCTGCTTTTCGGCCTTGTCGCCTGTCGCGACATAGAGTCCTGCACCCAGCAGGCCCACGGCGCCGATCAGGCTGGCCTGCTTCAGCCGCAATTGCTGGCGTGACGAGAGTGCCGCCCAACGCGCGCGCCAGTCGAGCAGCGCGGGGCCACGCTGGTCCCGCGAATTTCCGGCGCCAGCCTTTGCCTGGGCAGCGAGATGCGCGCGATAGCTTCCGGGTTTCGGATCGGTATCCGGTCCGATCGGTTCGTCGGCGTCGATCATTGCACCGCTCCCCGGCGAACGATCACGAGGCGGGCGGTCTCGCCGGCTTTGAGGACAGCGCGGTCGAGCGTGACCGCGAAGATGTTCGCGCCGAGCGACGGCGCGAGGAAGCTGCGCTCGTCGAGCGTCACGTCACTCGTGACCGTGACGAGGTATTCCGAGGCCGAAAGGCCGGCACCCTCGATCTCGACGCGGCGGCGCTCTTCCAGGCTCGCGCCCGGCAGGATGGGCAGGGCAAGCTTGCGGGCCATCGGCGCGACGGCCGTGAAGCTCGCCGGAATCCGGTCCTGCAGCATCGACAGGGTGATCGAGACCGCCCGTTCCTCCTCGACCAGCGGGCCGAGCAGGTCCTCATTGGCGCGGGCGCGCTGGGCGCTTCCCGGCTGGAGCATCACGGTCTGCGCCGCAATGTCCGAAGGCTCGGCGTAGAGCGCATAGACCGCGCCATTGCAGGTGACGAAGAATTCGGAAGGAACGGTGACATAGGAGCGTGTCACCGCGCCGGCGTCGTCCGTCTCCTTCACGAGGAACTTGATCCAGGCGTCTGAACCCGCACGCTCGACCGCAATCGCCTTCTCGGCGCTGAACTTGACGTCCTCGATCTCCCCGCCCGCGCAGACGACATGGTTGATGTCGCGGTTGGAGAGCCGGATCGTGCTGGTCTGGTCGGGGAGCGCGACGATCGTCTGCGCCATCGCAGGCAGTGGCGTCGCCATCAGGGCGAGCGCCAGCACCCGTCTAGCGGGGGTCTGCATCGAAATTCTCCTCGGTAAGGGCGGTCAGCCAGAAGCGGCCGTTGTCGATCGCGTAGCGAATCCGCAGATTGCCCCGGAACTTGCGGACCACGCCGCCGATCACCCGGACCTTCTCGACAGGCACGACGATCTCGCGATCGGTCCATGTAACCGGCTGATCGGGGCGGATGTAGCTGGCGATCGAGAGCGTGGGATTGTCGGCGAGCTCGTCGAGCAGCCGGTTCAGGCCGTCACGCATTGCGTTGTATGCGCTCGGATGCGCGATCCGCAGCAGCTCCTCGAACTGCCGGTCGGCCGAATAGGCGGAATAGGTGCCCGACAGCGATACGATGTTGAAGGTGATCGTGCGGAGATAGGCTTCGGATGGTTTGTTGCCGGTGACGTAGAGATCGCCGCTCGCCCCGAACGGCACGACGACGGTGCGTTGGTTCTGCGCGGACGTGTACATCACCGTGCCGAGCACGGTCGTCACACCGAACAGGCCGACGATCGCGAGCTTGAGCAGCCGGTTCTCCTCGAACAGGTTGCTCGATCCCTGGAGATAGCGGTGGATGCCGAAGCTCGCTGGCTTGCCCGCTAGCGGATCGGTCGAGGCGCGGGAGCGACGACGAAACATGGCCCGCCTCACTCGTAGAACCGGGTCTGGGTTGGACCCGGATAGTGGCGGAAGGATACCAGCCCCCAGCGCCAGGCCAGATGCGGGATGAACCCGCGCGGCTTGGTGCGGAGCCATGGCACGAAAAAGAGAAGACCCGCGACCAGCGCCCAGCCGAGCATCCCGCCGATGATGGTGGCGACGAAGATCGTCGTGACCACCAGCACGAACTCGTCCGATCCAAACCACAGGATCTGAACCGGCTTATGCAGAAACTGGGGCAACCGCTCGTCCACGAGCCTTCTCCTCTTGCTTCAAGACCGTCCCGCGAAGCTTGCTGACTTGAACGGGGCGGCGTTTCCGGATGCCTGTGCATCGCGGTCGGGGCGCTCAGGCGCGGCCTCGTTGTATGCCGCGCCTGAGCGACGGCTTCAGATCACCATGCCGAAGGTCTGGAGGATGGTGTCCGACTTGATCAGGCACACTGCCGCCACGATGGTCGGGATGCCGACCATGATGTTGCTGAACAGGCGACTGACGCCGAACAGGAAGGCCGCGACGCCGCCGACGAAGCCGAGTGGCCCTTTGACCGCCTTGTTCACCACGATATCGTAGATATCGTAACCGAGGTCGCCGGACGCCGGCGCGGTGAAGGCGTGCGCGCCGCCACTGGCAAGCGCGAGGACGGCCAAAGGGAGGCCGATATTGGCGACCGGGACGAGCCGGTTGCCGAGCTTCTTCAACATAGACATGCTCCATGCGTTTTGGGCCGTCCGCAAACATGCCTGCCGGCATCGACCGTGATCGGTGTCGGCCGGCGGCGTGGCTGGACGGCCCGAGGGGGCCATGGCCGCCGGCATTCCGGTCCGCGGCGCGCCATGGCCTGCTCTCGCAGGCTCCGCCGCGCGCCTGCGGCCGCCATGAATTGGGGGTGTTCAGCGCAGGGCATCGGCCTTCGCCTTGCCGGTCGACAGGAACGCTTCGAGTTCCGCTTGCTGGAAGCCCGATATGAGCTTGCCGTCGGCGATGATCGTCGGCGTTCCCGAGACGCCGATGCGGGCCACGACCTCCGCGTCGCTGCGCACCTTCGCCGCGCCTTCGGGGCAGGTTCGGAGCGTTGCCGGCGCGGCGCCGGCATACATCGCCTTGAAGGCCGCCTCCTTGTCGGGTGAGCACAGGATATGCTCGGCCTTGGCCGCGGCATCCGGATGGATGCCGGAGACGAAGAAGATGAGGCGGCGGACTGGCTTGCCTTCTGCCGCTTTTGCCGCCCAGAAGCGGTCGAGCGCCCGACAATAGGGACAGTCGGGATCTGTAAACTCGATCACCATGGGCGCGTTGGCCGGACCGATCGCCAGCGCCTTGCTTGTGTCCAGCCCGCCGAGCTTGCGCCGGGCCGCCGTGTCCTGCGCCAATGCGGTCAGATTGAGTCCGTTGCGATCATAGACGGCGGCGAACAAGAGGTGCTCGCTCTCCGGTGCGTAATAGATGATCCGGCCCCCGGCGCTTGCCTGGTAGATCGGTCCCTTCACCGGCGATGGCCCGAAATCCTCGAACTGCAGGTTGGTGAAGCTCTGCCGGAGTTGCTGCTGCGCGTCCTGCGCCGCACGATCGAGCGACGTATTTTCGGCCGTTTGAGCGGATGCAGGGGTGCCGAACAGCGCGAGCGCGGAGGCGGCGAGAATGAGCCTAGCGCCGCGCATCGGCGTTCTCCCTGCCGCAGCAGTCGCCAAACAACGCTGGATCGAGATGCAGATTGGCGCCGATGCGGATGAGGTCCAGAGTCGGCCGATTCATCAGCGCCTCGACGCGGCGGTTCATGATGACGAAGCCCTCGGGCGTTTCCGCGATATGGCGCGGAGCGGGCAGTGTGGGGGCGGCGGGCGGCCTGGTGCGGGCATGGGACGGGGCCGAAATGGCTCCTGTCGCCAGGGCGAGCGCAATCGCGCCGGGAATCGGCTTGTTCATGCAAGGCTCCCTATTCGGCACTCTCGCGCCAAACGTGTTGAAGGTGATGACGGGACCGGGCGGAACGATTCGAACCGCCAGGGCCGGCGACGCCCCCTGCATGAAAGGTGGTTGGAAGTCGCGCAACTGCGATCGGCAGTATAGCTCCGGTCTCGGTCAACAACGACCGATTAAAGTCAAATTTTGCCCGTAACGGGCTTTGGTTCTGAAAAATTATTAAGAGTGAAGGTTGCTCAAAAAGTATCCGAAAGCGGGAATCGGTGGCCTTTTTGAGCGTTAATTCCGGTAATAAGGTTACATTTGTTCGTCAAAATGGAATGAGGATTTATTCTTGTTTTTGACGGCTATGCTATTTGCTTGGTGTGACACCCGAAATCATCATTGTCGGGTTGAACGCGATGGAGGTCTGTTCTCCAGTCAGGGGGTCGCCATGCTGAAGGGTACGGGAGTTGAAAGGGCTGATCTTTCAGGTTTGCGCATCGTGAAGCGCGTGTCCGGCGAGCGCATCCGTAACGAGCGGCGGCGCCGACACATTCGGCAGGAGGACCTTGCGCTGCAACTGGGCATGAGCCCGAAGTGGCTGCGGGAAATCGAAGGCGGCAATCCCGGCACCCGCCTGGAAGAGCACCTCCTTGTCGCGGGGACCCTTGGCCTTCCGACAGCCTATATCGGCCTGGCGATCCTCTATGTCATGCGTGGCGCGATCGTTCCGCTCCATGTCCTCTATGAGGACGTGGATGATCTGGAACGCCAGTGTGTCGCGATGGTGGCGGACAAAACGGTGCGGTCTGTAGCGGGCGATCTCACCGAGGGACGGGGAGGGGCCGATGCCTGATCCGTTTCCTCAAGATCAGGTTAAACATTCGACCGACCGACGCTTTCTTGCATATTCTGATCTGGCCGGAAGAGGTATTCCCTTCACGCGGCAACACATCGCGCGTCTCGTCAAGCAGGGGCGCTTCCCGGCGCCGATTAAGCTGGGCATGGGAACCAATCGGTGGATCGGTTCAGAAGTCGATGAATGGCTCACGCAGCGAATGGCCGATCGGGATGCTGAATTGGCACGCCGGAGAGGCGGGGGCGCTTAGCCTCGCCTGAAAATGCCCTTCTAGCTGATGTCACGATCGAGTTTTGCGCGGCCTCGCCAAGTGGGCCGCGCGGTTCTCAGCCGGCGTGTCGAGCATCCTGCGCTTGCCATGCGGTTCGATAGACTCCCTAGCCGTCGCCGCGCGCCTTCGATGGGGGCCTTGCGGGAGTGGGTCACGCGCGAGCGCCATTCATCCTCGACCCATTCGAGTCCCACTGATCGCGGGCGAATGATTCGGCACTTCATTGCCGAAATACGCTCGACGACCACCATCAAGGCCGGTGCATCGAGAAAAAAATCGGAACGCCGAGGAACCTCGCATCGCTTGGAATTTGTTGCGCAAACTGTTGCGCAAACTGAAAATTGACGAAAGCGCACCTTCGCGCAATCATTGTAAATGTCTGATTTTATTGGTGATTGTGGTGGACGCACTAGGGCTCGAACCTAGGACCCGCTGATTAAGAGTCAGCTGCTCTACCAACTGAGCTATGCGTCCATTCCGGTTTCGGTGGCGTTTCGAAGGAAGCGCCTCGATCGGGAGCCGGGCGGTTAGCAGTCCGACCGTGATTCGCAAACCCTTTTTTGTTCACCAGCCCGCTTTTCTTCGATTTTCCCGGTCGATCGACATCAGGATGCCCAGGCACAGCAGCACCGTCATCTGCGCCGATCCGCCGAAGCTCACCAGCGGCAGGGGGATGCCCACTACGGGGGCCAGACCCATCACCATCATCAGGTTGATCGCGACGTAGAAGAAGATCGTCGTCGCCAGCCCCGCGGCCGTCAGCTTGGCGAAGCGGGATTTGGCGCGGACGCCGACATTCACGCCCCAGCGGATCACCGCAAGATAGGCGACGATGATGAAGATGCCGCCCGCCAGCCCCCATTCCTCCGCCATGGTGGCGAAGACGAAATCGGTCTGGCCCTCAGGCAGGTAATCGAGATGGCTCTGCGTGCCGTTCAGGAAGCCCTTGCCGAACACGCCGCCGGAGCCGATCGCGATCTTCGACTGGGTGATGTGATAGCCGGTCTTCAGCGGATCGCTCTCCGGATCGAGAAAGATCAGCACGCGGTTCCGCTGATAATCGTGCAGCACGAAATTATAGGCGAGCGGCGCCGCGATCGCGAGCGCCAGCGCGCCGCCGACGAACAGACGCAGCGGGATGCCCGCCAGGAACATCACCGTCACGCCGCCAGCGCAGATCATCAGCGCGGTGCCGAGATCGGGCTGGAGCATCACCAGCGCCGCCGGCACGCCGATCAGCACGCACGGCGGCCAGATCGCCCCGAAGCGCCGCGTCTCGGAGGGCGGCAGCATGTCGTAGAAGCGGGCGCAGGCCATGACGATCGCGGGCTTCATCAGTTCGGAAGGCTGCAATCGGATGAAGCCGAGATCGAGCCAGCGCTGGCTTCCTCCGCGAACAGCGCCGAGCAGCTCCACGGCGAACAGCAGCACGACCAGCACGACATAGGCTGGGAAGGCGGCGCGTCTCCACACCTCCTCCCGCACGACGCTGATGACAGCGGCGGCGCCGAGGAAGACGAAGAAGCGCACGCCCTGCGGCAGCGCCCATGGCTTCAGGCTGCCGCCGGCTGCCGAATAAAGCACGACCAGCCCGAAACAGCCGATAGCCGTGACGGTCAGCAGCACCTTCCACGGCAGGCGCGCGATAGGGGCGGGGACGATGGACGGGCGGCTCATCGTGGTGTCCCGTCAGGATCGGAGGAAGGCTCGGGCGAGCCGGTGGTGCCGGCGACGCCGCCGGTATTGGCGATATCGCCCGGCACGGCGGCTGCGCTGGCATCCGAAGCGTTGGTGGCCGCTTCGACGGCGGGAGCATCGCTGGCGGCGGGAGCATCGGTTTCGGTCGCCATGCCTTCCGCGAGCGGCGGCGCGCCGGCGGCCGCGCGATAGGCGGCTGCCTCGCGCGCCATGCGGGTGCGGATATCGCCGCCCCATGTCGGCTCCACCTCCTCCAGCGACTTCATGGCCCGCTCGCGATCGAACAGCCAGGTCATGATGTCGCGTCCGATCATCGGGGAATCGAGGTTGCGCACCGTATGCCCGCCGTGCTCAAGCACCACGGCGGCGGCGTAGCGCGGATTGTCGGCCGGCGCGAAGCAGATGAACAATGCGTGATCGCGCAGCTTGAACGGCAGGCTGGCGTTCTTGAGCACGCCCGAACGCCGCTCCGCCATGGTGATGCGGCGAACCTGCGCGGTGCCCGTCTTGGCGGCGAGTTGCACGCCGGGCACATACATGCGCGACGCTCCGCCGGTGCCGCCGCCGTTCACCACCTTCCACATGCCCTCGCGGACGATCCGCAGGTGATCGGGATTGACGGCCATCGCGTGGGCGCCGCGATGGACATGATCGGCGAGCAGGCTGGGCTGGAGCATCCGCCCCGATGCGATGCGGGCCGCCATCACCGCGAGCTGGAGCGGATTGGTGAGCACATAGCCTTGCCCGATCGACGCGTTGAGCGAATCCGCGACCGACCATTCGCTCTTGTATTTGCGGCGCTTCCACGCGCTGTCCGGCACCGTGCCGTAGCGCTGGGTCGCGAGCGGCAGTTCGAACTTCTGCCCCAGTCCGACCATCCGGGCGATCGGGGCGACATGGTCATAGCCCAGCCGCCGGATCATCTCGTAGAAATAGATGTCGCAGCTTTGCGCGATCGCGTTGCGCAGGTCGAGCGCGCCGTGGCCGCGCTTCTTGTGGCAATGGAACACGCCGTTGCCGACGCGTAGCGCGCCGGTGCAGACCACGCGCTCGTCCGGGCTGACGCCGGCTTCCAGCAGCGCGAGGCCGTTCATCGGCTTGACGGTGGAGCCGGGGGGATAAAGCCCCTGCGTCACCTTGTTCATCAGGGGGATGTGATCGTTATCGCTCAGCATCTTCCATTCGAGATGGCTGATGCCGCCGGAAAAGCTGTTTGGATCATAGGCCGGCATGGAAACCATCGCGAGCATCTCGCCGGTCTGGCAATCGAACACCACGGCCGAGCCGGAATTGGTGCCCAGCCTGCGCGCGGCATATTCCTGAAGCCCGGCATCGATCGTCAGCTTCTGCGTCTTGCCGGGGATGTCCGGCCGGGTGGCGAGTTCCGCGACCAGCTTGCCGCGTGCCGTCACCTCGACGCGCTTCGCGCCGGGAAAGCCGCGCAATTCCTTGTCCAGCGTCTTTTCCAGCCCGTCCTTGCCCAGCTTGAAGCCGGGGGTGACGAGCAGGGGGTCTTTCGTCGCCTTATATTGCTCCGCCGTGGCGGTGCCGACATAGCCGGTGAGATGCGCCACGGCCGCACCCGCCGGATAGTTGCGCGCGAAGCCGCGTGTGGGCGCCACGCCGGGAAGCTCGGGCTGGCGCACCTGGACGGCAGCGAACCGCTCCCACGAGATATTGTCCGTCACCTGCACCGGCTGGAAGCCGGCGGCCTTCTTCAGGTCCGCGCGGATGCGGAGCAGATCGTCGGGCGTGAGATCGAGCAGCTTCTGGAGGATGCCCAATGTGCGATCGAGATCCTCCACGCGATCGGGGATGAGATCGACGCGGAAATCGGTGCGGTTGTCGGCGATCGGGTGCCCGGCGCGATCGACGATCCAGCCGCGGCGCGGCGGGATCATCGTGTTGTTGACGCGGTTGCTTTCCGAGAGGGTGCTGTAGCGCTCGTTCTCCGCGATCGCGAGCCAGCCCATGCGCCCGACCAGCACCGCGCCGATCCCGATCTGCGCGGTGCCGAGCAGCCAGGCGCGGCGGGAAAAGGTGTAGCCTTGCTGCGCTTCGGTGGCGATCCGGGAAAGGCGGCTCATCCCACCGCCCGCTTGCGATCGATCCAGGCGACGATGCGCGCGGCCAGAGGGAAGACGAGGATCGACACCACGATCTGGATCACTAGCACGACATCGACATGCGCCGTAAGCGGGCTGGCGACAAAACGTCCGCCGACGAGGCACATGGCGATGGCGGCGGCGGCGATCAGCCAGTCCTGCCAGAAATCGCGGAACATCGTGCGCTGATCGAACAGATCGACCAGGAAGAAGCTGAGCGACCAGAGCAGCATCGCGCTGCCCAACGGCTGCCCGCTCAGGAGATCGTCGAACAACCCCAGCAGCGGCGGCGCCCAGCGGCGGAGCGCGAGCGGTGCGAGTAGGCGCCACGCCAGCAGCATCAGCAGGCCGCATGGCGGCAGCAGGCCGAGCGTCGCGCCGAACGGGGCGATCGTCACCAGCGATCCCGCCATCACCGTCACCCAGGGAATGGCGCGGGCGCGGCCAAGGGGAAGCGGCTCCTCGAAGGGCTTCCGGGGAGCGAGGCTCATC
>JAYRJH010000491.1:0-828 GCA_041906415.1 Sphingomonas sp.
CGCAGTCGCCGATGCCGAATGCGGAAGGGCGCGCCCTGCTCGATCATCTCCACCGGTGCGGCGGAGACGTTGGATGGCCATGACAACACATTGGCGCCGTCACGCGAGGCTCCCGCGCCGTAGCCGCCATTCATGAAGAACTGGTTCGCGATCGGCGAGCCATCCGCCCGCACGCCGGCGAAGTTCAGGCTCCACAATGGTGAGCCGACGCCCGCGATCACCTTGTCGGGGATTGCATCGGCCAGCGCCTGCAGGATCATCGGCGGGATGAAATGACCCGTCAGCGCACGATTGGCGCCGGCGGAAGGCGGGGTGGAATTCAGGATGCAGCCGACCGGCGCGGAGACGGTGATCGGTCGAAAGGCGCCTTCGTTGTTCGGGACCTCCGGGCAGAGGGCCGCCTTCACCGCAAAAGCCGTATAGGCCAGCGTGTAGGCGAGGCAGACATTGATGCCGCGCGGCACCTGCGGGTCGGTGCCCGCATAGTCGGCCATGATGCTGTCGCCCTGCTTGTGCAGCGCCACCTTCAGCCGGATCGGCTGCTCCAGCCCGTCGGTCAGCACCTCGGCGCAATAGACACCATCGGGCACGGCGCGGATCGCCTTGCGCGTGGCCTGCTCTGATCGGGAATGGATCTCGTCGGCCAGTGCCACCAGGTCGTCCAGGCCGTGCTCAGCGAGCAGACCGCGCAGGCGGTGCTCCATCAGATCGAGCGCCGTGAACTGGGCGTAGAGATCGCCCATCACCTGGTCCGGCACCCGCGTGTTCTTGCGCAGGAAGCGAACGAAGGTGTCGTCGATCGTGCCCTCCCGCACCACTTTCATGATC
>JAYRJH010000491.1:838-1914 GCA_041906415.1 Sphingomonas sp.
GGCCTTCCTCATAGACCTCGCGTGATTCCGCGGTGCGGATGCGGCCGCCGATATCCGGAGCATGCGCGACCGAGCCGGCAAAGGCGAGCAGCCTGCCATTGTGGAAGATTGGCTTGGCCACGGTGATATCGGGAAGATGGCCGGTGCCGAGCCAGATATCGTTGGTGATGAGGATGTCGCCCTCGCGCAGGGTCTCGGGCGGGAACTCCTGCAGGAAGTGGCCGATGGTGCGTGGCACCGTGCAGAGGAAGGAGGGCACGCCGTCCGTCGCCTGCACGAGGGAATGACCGCGCGCATCGGTCAACACGCAGGCGAAGTCGTGACTTTCGCGCACGATAACGGAGAAGGAGGTGCGCAGCAGCGCCGCTGCTGCCTCGTCCACGATGGAGACGAGGCGCGTCCAGAGCAACTCCAGGGTGACGGGGTCGAATTGTGCGGTCATGACGTCCTCAGTTCAACTGGATGCCGGCAGCGCGGATGACGCGATTCCACTTCTCCGTTTCAGAGACAAAGAAGGCGCGGGTCTCGGCGACGCTGCCGCCGATCGGCGTGATGCCGAGGCTGGCCAGGCGCTCGCGCACGGCGGGTTCGGCCAGCACGGCGCGGGTATCTGCGTTGAGGCGCTCCAGCAGCGGCGCGGGCACGGTGGCCGGCGCGGCCAGGGCGAGCCAGGCGGTGGCGACATAGCCGGGCACGCCGGCCTCCTCGGCCGTGGGCACGTCAGGCATGGCGGACGAGCGCTGCGCGGAGGTGACGGCCAGCGCGCGCACGGCGCCGGCCTGGGCCAGCGGAGGCACGGTCGGCAGGTTCTCGAACATCACCTGGATGTTGCCGGCCACGAGGTCATTCAGCGCCGGGCCGCTGCCGCGATAGGGAACATGCGCCATCTGGATACGGGCCGCGAGCAGGAAAGCCTCGCCGCCGAGATGCGTGGAACTGCCATTGCCGGCAGAGCCGAAGCTGAGCGCGCCTGGGCGGCTGCGCGCCAGTTCCACCAACTCGCGCAGGGTCCGCGCGGGTACGCTGGGATGCACGATGATGACGTTGGGCAGTTCGCCCAGCACGGTGACTGGCGC
>JAYRJH010000492.1:0-1907 GCA_041906415.1 Sphingomonas sp.
GATGTAGAGCTGGCCGTCGAACAGCGCCATGCCGGTGGGCGAGTTCAGCCCGGTCATGAACACCGTCTTCACCTCCGGCACGCCGTCCGCGTTCGCGTCGCGGAGCAGGGTGATGCGGTTGGCGGAGGGGACGCCCGCCCCGGCGCGGCCCATGAGGAAGCCCATCACCTTGTTGACGATCCCCCCCTTGGGGCGCGGCGGCGAATTGGTCTCGGCGACCAGGATGTCGCCGTTGGGCAGGCGATAGAGCCAGCGCGGATGCTCCAGCCCGGTGGCGTAGGCGGCGACCGCGAGGCCGGGCGCGGGCACCGGCTTCGCGCCGTCGGGCCAGCCCACGGCCTTTGCGACGATCATCGTCGGGATGAGCTGCTCGCGCGGGGTGGTGATCTCGGGCCGCTGCCCTTCAACCTGCGCGATATCGAGCCGCGCGCTGTCCGGCCAGGCGATCCAGGCAATGACCGCGATCGCGGCGAGCAGCACGAGGCCGGCAAGGATGAGGATATGTTTACGCATCGCGCGACGATAGGCGCGGGCAGGAGGAGACGAAAGGGGCGTTCTTACCCCTCGGTTCCTTCCGGCACAGGCTTCGGCGGATGGAGCCGGACGCGGTTCACGCGGCGCTCGTCGGCATCCAGCACCTCGATCCGCCAGCCGCTTGGATGCTGGACCAGCGCGCCCGACTCCGGCACATGGCCCGCAAGCACCGCCGTGAGGCCGCCGATCGTGTCCACGTCGCTGTCCGCCTCGCCCAGCCGGGGATCGATCGTCTGGCCGATATCCTCCAGCTCCGCGCGCGCATCGGCATCCCACGCGCCGCCGTCGAGGGGGACGAGCAGCACTTCCGGCGCCTCGTCATGCTCGTCCTCGATCTCGCCGACGATCTCCTCGATCAGGTCCTCGATCGTCACCAGCCCTTCGGTGCCGGAATATTCGTCCAGCACGATGGCGAGGTGCACGCGCGTCTGCCGCATATCCGCCAGCAGATCGAGCGCGCCGCGCGACATGGGGACGTAGAGCGGCTCGCGGATCAGCGACGGCTCGATCCCGTCCGGCCGGGGAGCGTCGGACGCGAGGATCGCGAACACGTCCTTCAGATGGACCATGCCGATGATCGTATCGAGCTTCTCGCGATAGACCGGCAGGCGGCTGACGCCCGCTTCCATGAACACGCGGACGAGATCGTCGAAGCGCGCGCCTTCCTCCACCGCGATGACGTCCGCGCGCGGCACGCCGACGTCGCCGGCGTCGCGCTCGCCGAAATGGAGCAGGTTGCGCACCATCTGCCGTTCGAGCGGCGAAAGGTCGCCCTTGGCGTCGGGCGCGGGATCGTCCTCGTGGCGGTCGATCGCGTCCTCGAGCTGGTCGCGCAGCGTATCTTCCTGGCCGTCCCCGAAAATCAGGTTTCTGAGGCCACGCCAGATGCTTTCATGGGAATCGCCGTTTCCGGCGCTACTTCGGTCCTCGGGCAAGTCAGTCCTCACGGATGGCATAGGGGTCCGCGATGCCGAGATCGGCCAGCGCGTCGCGCTCGATCGCTTCCATCGCATCCCCCTCGTCGTCGGTCAGATGGTCGTAACCTAGCAGATGCAGCGTCCCATGCACGATCAAATGCGAAAGATGCGCCTCGACCGCGACGTCGCGCTCCGCCGCCTCGCGCTCGCACACGCCATGCGCGAGGACGATATCGCCGAGCAGCAGCTCGCCGTCGTCGGTGTTCTGGCTCACCGTGTCGATCAGGTCGGGCTGCACCATCGGGAAGGACAGGACGTTGGTGGGCTTGTCCTTGCCGCGATACTGGCGGTTGAGCGTGTGGACCTCATCATCGGAAGTCAGGCGCAGGCTCACCTCGACCAGCGCGGGCGTGGTGAGCAATTCGCCGTAAGGGGTTCGCGTCACCGCTGCGCGCA
>JAYRJH010000493.1:0-1907 GCA_041906415.1 Sphingomonas sp.
CGAGGAGGATGGCTGGATCGCCACGATCGCCGATTCCACGGGCGAGCGGCAGGTCAGCGCGCGCGTGCTGGTCAATGCGGCGGGGCCGTGGGTGACGGACGTGATCGGGCGCGCCGCCGGGGCGCGAAGCAATCGCGGCGTACGGCTGGTCAAGGGCAGCCATATCGTCGTCCCGCGCCTCTATGCGGGCGATCATGCCTTCATGCTGCAGAACGCCGACCGGAGGATCGTCTTCACGCTTCCCTATGAGCGGCATTTCACGCTGATCGGCACCACCGACGAGCCGTGGGAGGGCGCGCCCGGCCGCGCCGGGATCAGCGCGGAGGAGACGCGCTACCTGCTCGATACCGTCAACGCCTATTTCGCGCGGAGGCTAGGCGAAGGCGATATCGCGTGGAGCTACGCCGGCATCCGCCCGCTCTACGACGACAAGTCCGGCAATGCCTCCGCCGTGACGCGCGACTATGTGCTCGATCTCGACGACGCGGGCGCGCCGGTGCTGAGCGTGTTCGGCGGCAAGATCACGACCTACCGCAGGCTGGCCGAACATGCGATGGCGCAGCTCGCGCGCTGGCTGCCGGGCGAGGCATGGACGGCGGGCGCCGTGCTGCCGGGCGGCGACATGGCGGATTTCCCCGCCTTCCTTTCAGATGTCGAGCGAGAGCGCCCCGGCTTCCCGCTCGTTCTCCTGCAACGTCTGGCGAAAGCCTATGGCACGCGGATCGGCGAGGTGCTGGGCGACGCGCGGACGCCGGCCGATCTCGGCGAGGATCTGGGCGGCGGCCTGCATGTGCGCGAGGTCGATCATCTGGTCGCGCATGAATGGGCGCGGACGGCGGAGGATATCTTGTGGCGGCGCAGCAAGTTGGGCCTCCATGTCCCGCCCGGCGCGGAGGGGCGGCTTTCGGCCTATCTCCGCCGCTGAAGCCCCGCTAGACCGGCGATATGTCCGCAGCCATCGATCCGTTTCGCGCCATCGCCATTAGCGCCGCCGCCCACAAGCTCGCCGCGCAGGGGCGTGAGATTCTTCACATGGAGTTTGGCCAGCCCTCCACCGGCGCGCCCGCCGCCGCCATCGCGACGGCGCACCGCGTGCTGGACAATGATCCGATGGGCTATTGGGAAAGCGGCCCGCTCAAGGCGCGCATCGTGCGCCATTATGACGAGGCCTATGGCGTCGCGATCCGGCCCGAGCAGGTGGTGCTCACCTGCGGCGCGTCGCCCGCCCTGGTGCTGGCGCTCTCCTGCCTGTTCGCGCCGGGGGACAAGGTGGCGTTCGCGCGGCCGGGCTATGTCGCCTATCGCAACACGGTGAAGGCCCTGTTCCTTGATCCGGTGGAGATCGGCTGCGGCGAGGCGGAACGGTTCCAGATCACGGCGGCCGCGATCGAGGCGCTCGACCCCGCCCCCAGGGGCCTGATCCTTGCCAGCCCCGCCAATCCGACCGGCACGATCATCGCGCCGGAGGAGATGGGGAAGATCGCCGAGGTGTGCCGCCGGCGCGGCATCCGCATCGTCTCCGACGAAATCTACCACGGCCTGAGCTATATCGGCCCCGCGCGATCGATGCTGCAGGACGCGCCGGAAGCCTTGGTGGTCAACAGCTTTTCCAAATATTTCAGCATGGCCGGGTGGCGGCTGGGCTGGCTGGTCGTGCCGCCGGCGGAGGTGGACGCGGCGCGCGCGCGGATGGGGAACCTGTTCCTCACGCCGCCCTCGCTCGCGCAGCATGCCGGGCTGGCCGCCTTCGAGGAGCGCGACGAACTGGAGGGGCATATCCGCACCTATGCCCGCAATCGCGAACTGCTGCTGGAGGCGCTGCCCGCCTTCGGCCTGCGCCGGATCGCGCCGCCGGACGGGGCCTTCTACATCTATGCAGACGTCGGCCATCTCACCGGCGACAGCAT
>JAYRJH010000494.1:0-1906 GCA_041906415.1 Sphingomonas sp.
GATCTGCGCGTCGGAGAAGCCGAGCCGGGTGTGCGCATCGCGCGCGCGCAATTCCTCGCGATCATGCGGCGCGAAGTCCGCGATCAGCAGCCGGCCGCCGGGCGCGAGCACGCGCGCGGCCTCGGCGATCGCAGCCCCCGGCTGCTGCGCGAAATGGAGGACGTGGTGGATGATCGCCACGTCCGCCTCGCCGTCGCCCAGCGGCAGCGCGTAGAGATCGGCCTGCCGCAGCTCGACATTGGCCAGCCCCTGCTCGCCCAGCTTGGCGCGGGCGAGGCGGAGCATCTCCGAGCTGCGGTCGATCCCCAGCGCCATGCGCGCGCGCGGCGCGAACAGCTCGATCATCCGCCCCGTGCCGGTGCCGATATCGATCAGCCGCCCGACCGGCGCTTCGCCGAGCGCGGCAAGCATCGCCGCCTCCACCTGCTCCTCCGCGACATGGAGCGAGCGGATCGCATCCCATTGCCCGGCGTTCGCCTCGAACCACGCCGCGGCGGAGGCCGCGCGATCCGCGCGCACCGCCGCCAGCCGCGCCACGTCCGCCGCCGCCTGCCGGTCGGGGCTGGCCTCTTCCCATCCGTCCAGCGCCGCCGCGATCGGGGCGACGGCTTCCGCAGGACCGAGCGCGACGAACACCCAGCTTCCTTCCTTGCGACGCTCGGCGAGACCGGCGTCGCACAGGATCTTCACATGGCGGGAGACGCGCGGCTGGCTCTGGCCGAGCACCTGCGCCAGCTCGCCCACGGAAAGCTCCATCGTGCGCAGCAGGCGCAGGATGCGCAGCCGCGAAGAATCGGCCAGGGCACGGAAGATTTCGAGCGCGTCGATCATGCGGGATGAAGACATAAAGATATCTTTATATCTGGTCAACGCTCCCGTCTCACCTGAATCCTTGCAGAGCCGGTGATGCTGCGCCACGTTACGCCCCGGATGTTCGAAGCAAGGGAGTTGACGATATGAAGCCTTTCATCACCGGCGCGATGCTGCTCGCGGCCGCCGCGGGCCTCGGCGCGTGCAGCCAGAACGCGAAGGACCAGAGCGCGGAGGCCGCCAATGCGATCGGCGCGGACATGGACGCCACCGCCAACAAGGCCGTGAGCGACGTGCAGGCCGCCACCGACCACGCACTCGACAGCGCGGGCGCGGCGATGGACAATGCCGGCGATCATCTGAAGGCCGATGCGAAGAAGGTGGACGAGCATCTCGACAAGGCGGGCGATTCGCTGAAGAACGGCGCGGAGAAGGCGCGCGACGCCACCAGCCGCGCGCTGAAGGACGCGGGCAACGCGATCGACAAGAAGTGACGATGCGGGCGGCGGCGGGCGCGTTGCTCGCGCTGCTCGCCGCCTGCTCCTCGCAACCGGGCGCGCCGGGCGCGGTCAGCGCCGACGAGGCGCGGCAATTGAACGAGGCCGCAGCATCGCTCGACGCCAACAGCGTCGATGCGCCGGCGGGAAATGACGAGGGTCGGGAAGAACGATGAACAAGCGCCGCCTTGGGGCCAGCGATCTGGAAATCACGCCGTTGGTGTTCGGCGGCAACGTGTTCGGCTGGACGGCGGACAAGGCGACCAGCTTCGCGCTGCTCGACGCCTTCGTCGACGCCGGCGGCACGATGATCGACACGGCGGACGTCTATTCCGCATGGGTGCCGGGGCACAAGGGCGGCGAATCCGAAAGCGTGATCGGCGAATGGCTGCGCGCCAGCGGCAAGCGCGACAAGGTGCTGATCGCCACGAAGGTGGGGATGCTGCCCGGCGAGGGCGGGGAGAAGCTGGCGCCCGCGCGGATCGCGGCGGCGTGCGAGGCGTCGCTCAAGCGGCTCGGCACCGATTGCATCGATCTCTATTTTGCGCACCAGGATGACGAGGCTACTCCGCAGGAAGCGGCGCTGGAGGCGTTCGGCA
>JAYRJH010000495.1:0-1899 GCA_041906415.1 Sphingomonas sp.
GCCGGGTCAGCGCCGGGATCGCGCAGGCCAAGGCCGGGAGCGAAGCGGCGCGCGCCGGGGAAACCATGACCCGCAGCCAGATCGTCGTCGCGACGGTCCAGGCCTATGGCGACGTGCTGACCGCGCACCGCATGGTCGCGCTCTATGAACAGATGGCCAGCCAGATGGAGGAGATCCAGCGCCAGGCCCGGCTCCGCTTCAAGGCGGGCGACAGTCCCAGCACCGATGTCGCCCAGGCGGCCGCGCGCCTTGCCGAAGCACAGGCTGCCCTCGAAGGCGCGCGCGGCCTTGCGGTCTCGGCCGATGCGCGGTTCGCCAACCTGACGGGCCTTGCGCCGCGGGATCTACAGCCCATTCCGGCAAGTCCGGCCCTGCCTGACTCGCTGGATTCAGCGCTCGACAGCGCACGTATGAACAACCCGGCCCTCGCGCAGGCAGAGGCGGCGCTTAACGCTGCTCAGGCCGGCGCTCGGGGCGCGCGTGCCGAACGCCTGCCCACGATCGGGGTCTTCGCCGAAGGCGGGACGGTGCGCGATCAGTTCTTTCCCGATTATCGCTCCGATAGCGCCACGGTTGGCGTTCGCGCTCGCTGGCAGATATTCGCGGGCGGCCGTGTCTCGGCGAAGGTTACCGAATCGGACAGCGCGGTCAGGGCGGCCGATGCCCGGATGCGCGCGGCGCGCTCCGCCGTCGACGAACAGACGATCAGCGCCTTTCAGGGCGCGCGCTCTGCCACCCTGGTCGAAGCAGCTGCCGCTGCCCAAGCGCTTGCCGCCGCGCAGGCACGCGACAGCGTTCGGCAGGAGGTCCGCGTCGGCATGAAGCCCCAGCTCGACCTTCTCGACGCCGAACGCGAAGCGACCGCCGCCGCGGTCAACGAGGCCAGGGCACAAAGCGATCGCATCGTGGCGGCCTACCGGCTGCTCGCGCTTATCGGGCGCTAACTTTCACAGGAGGCGATATGCACAAGGACTGGCCCAAAATGGCCGCCGAATTGAACGGCGCCATCAAGGAAGTGCGGCTCGGCACGCCAGAAGTGATGCAGGCGTTTTCCGCCATGGCGGCGGCGGCGACCAAGGCAGGCGCGCTCGATGCAAAAACGAAGGAACTGATCGCCCTCGCGATCTCGGTCGCAATCCGCTGCGACGGCTGCGTAGCATTTCACGCGAAAGCGGCGGTGCAGAAAGGGGCGACCCGTGACGAGTTGATGGAGACGATGGGCATGGCGCTCTACATGGGCGCTGGCCCCAGCCTCATGTATGCGGCGCAGGCAGTCGAGGCCTTCGATCAATTCTCAGATTGAGCGAAAAAGGGGCATTTGCTCATCATTTATGATGACGTTGAGGCTGCCGTGGAGCAGCGGCACGTCAGTCGTAGGCAAAGCGCTTGGTGCGCCGCGCGCTTGCATCGTTCTTGGCGGGCAGTCCTGACGTGACGCCGAGTCGCTTCTCGAACCGATCAGATAGATTTTCCCAATGCTTTTCGATCGCGGCACCATCGACCCCTCTCAGCCGCAAGTGCTCTCTTTGCCAATGCATCCGCTCGGAACGTGGCAAGATCTTGGCAGAGCTGCTAGTGACGGCCTCGCCGATCCTTCACTTCGTTGCTCCAGACTTTATCAATGAATATCTGTCGGAAGCTTGGGCGAGCGGGCCGCCGCTAGAGCCCGGAAGGCTATGACTGACGACCCAGAGCCAATCCAGTCTGCACCGGCAAGCGAATTCGCCGCTTCCGTCCAAGCGACCGGCCAAAGCGCGGCCCAACAGCTCCTTGCCCTGCTCGAGATTGAATATGAGGTGATGCTAATACGCCTCTCAGCACATCTCCGCTCTCCCGAGGCCGCAGCCGAAGCACTCCACGAAGTCTATGTGAAGCTGAGGGCCGAGCCGCCGCTCGGCG
>JAYRJH010000033.1:0-13443 GCA_041906415.1 Sphingomonas sp.
GATCCTGCTCGATCACGAGGGCGAGGACGATGCCGCCGCCAGGCTGATCGGCGAATTGCGCGCGCGCCGCCCCGCCCTGCCCGTGCTGGTGACGGCGGCGGCCGACGGATCGGTTTCCCGGGCGGTGGAGGCGATGCGCGCCGGGGCGACCGATTTCCTGGTGCGGCCGATCGCGTCCGAGCGCCTGCTTTCCGCGCTGGAGGCGGCGGTGGCGGGCACGGAAGCCGGCGAGCTGCGCCCGCTGACCGAGAAGATCCCGGCGATGCTGGGCTTCGACGAGATCGTCGGCTCCACCCCCGATTTCCGCGCCGCGCTGGCGATCGCTGCCAAGGCGGCGCGCGCGCGCGTCGCGGTTTTGGTCGAAGGAGAGGGCGGCGTCGGCAAGGAGGTGGTGGCCGATGCGATCCACGCCGCCTCCCCGCGCGCGCGCAAGCCGATGGTGACGGTGGATTGCGGCGCGATCCCGGACAATCTGGTGGAAAGCGAATTGTTCGGGCACGAGCCGGGCGCCTTCACCGGCGCGTTCGAGCGCAAGGTGGGGAAGTTCGTCGACGCCGACGGCAGCACCATCTTCCTCGACGAGGTGGACCAGATGCCGCTCGACGCGCAGGTGAAGCTGCTCCACCTGCTCCAGGCGGGCGAGGTGCAGCCGATCGGCGCGCGCCATGCGCGGGCGGTGGACGTGCGCGTGATCGCCGCCACCAGCCGCCGGCTCGCCGAGGAGGTGGAGGCCGGGCGCTTCCGCGAGGATCTCTATTACCGGCTGAACGCGGTGCAGGTGGCGATTCCGCCGCTGCGCGAGCGCACCGGGGACATCCCGGCGCTGGCCCGCCACCTGCTCGCGCGGATCGCGCGCCAGCCCGGCCTGCGCCAGCTCGGCATCACCGACGACGCGCTGGCGCTGCTGGTCGAATATGACTGGCCAGGCAATGTCCGCCAGCTCCAGAACGCCTTGTTCCGCGCCGCCGTATTGTGCGAGGGCGACGCGCTGACGCGGACGGATTTTCCGCAGATAGCGGCGCTCGCCGGCCATCGCGCGCGCAACCCGGCGGCGCAGGGAATGGCGACGTCGGGCGGCATCACCCTTTTCCGCCCAGACGGTCATCTGCGCCCGCTGGAGGAGATCGAGGCGGACGTGATCCGCCTCGCCATCGGCCATTATCGCGGGCGCATGACGGAAGTCGCGCGGCGGCTGGGGATCGGGCGCTCGACGCTCTATCGCAAGCTGGTGGAGCTCGGCATCGACAACGCGGCCTGAGCCTATCCCGCCAGGGCCCGGTCCCGCAGCCCGCGCCACACGCGCAGCGCCTGCACCGTTTCCGCCACGTCGTGCACGCGGATCAGCTGCGCGCCGGCGTCCGCGCCCTTCATTGCCAGCGCGATCGATCCGCCGAGCCGCCGGTCGGCCGGGGCCTCGTTCGAAAGCGCGCCGATCATCCGCTTGCGGCTCGCCCCAAGCATGATCGGGCAGCCGAGGCCATGGAACAGCGCGAGATCATTGACGAGCGCCAGATTGTCCGCCAGCGACTTGCCGAAGCCGATGCCGGGATCGACGATGATCCGCGCGCGGTCGATCCCCGCCGCCACCGCCGCCTCCACGCGCGCCTCCAGCCAGTCGAACACCTCGCCCACCACATCGGCATAGCCGTGGCCGCCGTGCGGGCCGTTCTTCGGATCGGGCGAGTGCATCAGGATCACCGGGCAGCCCGCGCGCGCCACCACCGCCGGGGAGCGATCGTCCCACAGCAGCGCCGACACGTCGTTGACGATTCGGCCGCCCGCCGCCAGCGCGGCCTCCATCACCGGTGCCTTGCGCGTGTCGATCGAGACCGCCGCCAGCCGCTCCACCACGGGCGCGACCCGCT
Organism: Sphingomonas sp.; assembly: GCA_041906415.1. Classification (GTDB taxonomy): domain Bacteria; phylum Pseudomonadota; class Alphaproteobacteria; order Sphingomonadales; family Sphingomonadaceae; genus Sphingomonas. The sequence goes on from JAYRJH010000033.1 coordinate 1,866, forward strand.
GCGCCTCGTCGCCCTCCCAAATGAGCTGCGCGCCGGGGCGGGTCGATTCGCCGCCGACGTCTACCAGCGCCGCGCCGGCCGCCAGCATGTCCATCCCCGCCGCGACCGGATCGGCCTGATGCGCGCCGCCGTCGGAGAAACTGTCCGGCGTGACGTTCAGGATGCCCGCGACCATCGGCTGGTCGAATCGCAGCACCCGCTCCCCCAGCTCCAGCGGCGGGCGCGGCGCGGTGATGCGCCGGTGGAGCTGCGCGGCGCGCTCCCCGAGAGCCTCGACCTCCGCCACCGGCACGACGCGCCGGCCCGCGCCCTCGCGCGCCTCATAGGCCGCGAACCATTGCATCCCCCCGGCAAGCCGCGCGACGCTCCCGTCGGGCAGGCCGACCGGCGTGTCGACGAAACGGATCGGGCGGAGGCGCAGGGTCAAACCTGCGTGGCGAGCAAATAGGTCTGGCGCAGGGCGTCGATCGGCTTCAGCGCGCCTTCCGCCTCATAATGCCAGAAGGTCCAGCCGTTGCACGCGGGCGCGTTCTGCAAGGTGGAGCCGAGCTTGTGGATCGAGCCGACCGCGCCGCAATCGCTCGCCAGGCTGCCGTCGGCGCGCACGGTCGCGCGGAAGCGGCGCTTCGCGTCCGTCACCACGCTGCCGGGGGCGAGCAGGCCGTTTTCCACCAGCACGCCGAACGCCACCTTCGGCTGCTGCTTGGGCGACTGCATCGTGGAGAGCGCCGATTCGTCCAGCGGCAGCGCGTCCGTGATGCGCTCGATCGCGGCCGCGCAATAATCCGCCTCACGCTCCAGCCCGATCCAGCGCCGCCCGAGCCTCTTCGCCACCGCGCCCGTCGTGCCCGTGCCGAAGAAGGGATCGAGCACCACGTCCCCCGGCTTGGTGCAGGCGAGGAGGATGCGATAGAGCAGGGCCTCCGGCTTCTGCGTCGGATGAACCTTCTGCCCGTTCTTCTTCAGCCGTTCCTGCCCGCCGCAGATCGGGAATTCCCAATCGGACCGCATCTGAAGCTCGTCGTTCAGCGTCTTCATGCTGCGATAGTTGAAGGTGTATTTCGCCTTCTCGCCCTTGGAGGCCCAGATCAGCGTCTCATGCGCGTTGGTGAAGCGCGTGCCGCGGAAGTTCGGCATCGGATTGGCCTTGCGCCACACGATGTCGTTCAGGATCCAATAGCCCAGATCCTGCACCGCCGTGCCGACGCGGAAGATGTTGTGATAGCTGCCGATCACCCAGATCGTGCCGTGATCCTTCAGGATGCGGTGCGCTTCCTTCAGCCAGGCGCGGGTGAATTTGTCGTAAGCGGCGAAGGTGTCGAACTTGTCCCAGTCGTCGGTCACGGCATCGACATGGCTGCCGTCGGGCCGGAACAGCTCGCCGCCGAGCTGGAGGTTGTAGGGCGGATCGGCGAAGATCATGTCCACCGACTTCGCCGGCAGCGCCTTCATCGACGCGATGCAATCCCCCATGAGGATCTGGTCGAGCGGCAGCGCGGCCTCTTCGGCGCGCCCACGCTTCGCCGCAACCTTTTCGATGACCCCCATGCAATCCCCCTCGATGAAACGCCAGAAGCGCGAAGCAGGTGGAATCCGTCAAGCATTCAATGGTTAACGATCGCGGTTGCGATATCGTTAACGGTACGGAACGTTTCGTGACCGTCCACAGATGTTGAGTCCGGCGCGACTCGCTTGACTCAACATCTCGCGGTGTGGCGCGAAAGACTCACCGCGCCGGATGGTAGCGATTTTTTTGCGCGCGACAGCCCGGATACGGCGAATCACGCCCGAATCACGCATCGGCCGCGCGGGTGAGGTTGAGGAACACGTCCTCCAGATCGGCTTCCCTGGTGGTCACGTCCACGATTCCCAGGCCCACGCCCTGCACGGCGGCCAGCACCTCGCCCGCGTTCACCTTGTCCTTCTGGTAGGTGATCTCCAGCGTGCGCGCGCCGCGGAGCACGATCCGGTCGAAATGCGTGGAGCGCGGCGCCTCCGCCAGATCGCGGTCCACCGTCACCGCGACCACCTTCTCCTGCGCCTTGCCGACAAGATCGCGCGTCGGCTCGTTCGCTATCAGCCTGCCGTGGTTGATGATCGCGATCCGGTCGCAAAGCTCCTCGGCTTCCTCCAGATAATGCGTCGTCAGCACCACGGTCACGCCCTCGTCGTTCAGGTGGCGGACGTAGCTCCACAATTGCTGGCGCAGCTCGATGTCCACGCCGGCCGTCGGCTCGTCGAGCACCAGAACGGGCGGGGAGTGGACCATCGCCTTCGCCACCATCAGCCGCCGCTTCATGCCGCCCGAAAGCGTGCGCGCATAGGCGTTGGCCTTGTCCTCCAGGTGGACGGCGCGCAGCAATTCCATCGAGCGGCGCTGATCCTTGGGCACGCCGTAGAGGCCGGCCTGTATCTCCAGCGTCTCGAACGGCGTGAAGAAGGGATCGAACAATATCTCCTGATTGACGATGCCGATCGACGCCTTGGCGTTGCGCGGATGCTGGTCGATGTCGAACCCCCAGATGGAGGCGCTGCCGCTCGTCTTGCGCACCAGCCCGGCGAGCGTGTTGATGAGCGTGGACTTGCCCGCGCCGTTCGGCCCCAGCAGCCCGAAGATCGATCCGGCGGGCACGTCGAAGGTCACGCCGTCCAGCGCGCGCTTGCCTCCCTCATAGGTCTTGCCGAGATTCTGGATGGCGATTGCGGCGTCTGTCATGCGCCGCGCATTTACGATGCGCGGCGGGTGATTGCTAGGCCGCGCGCGCCTTGCTAATCGGCTGATCCATGTTGCCGCCACCCGAAGTCACCCGCGTCACCCATCGCCGCGTCGCCTGCGACGGCGCGCAGGATGGCATCCCCGCCGCCCTCGGCCACCCGCGCGTGTGGCTGGAGATCGACGAATCGGGCTATGTCGATTGCGGCTATTGCGACCGGCGCTTCGTGCTGGTCGGCGGGCTGGCCGACGTGGTGGCGGATTAATCCCCTTCCCCGGAGAGCGCGGGAGGCTTTGCCGCGGCGGGATTCCTCCCTATCTAGCTGGGCATGACCGCCACCGATCCCCGCTCGTTCCTGTATCGCGACACGCTCGATCCGGAGGCCGCGAAGCGGCTGACCGCCAGCGCGCTCGCCGCCGCCGATGACGGCGAGCTGTATCTGCAATATCGCCGCTCGGAAGCGTTCGGGTTCGACGACGGGCGGCTTAAGACCGCCAGCTACGACACCCATTCCGGCTTCGGCCTGCGCGCCGTCTCCGGCGAGATGACCGCCTTTGCCCATGCCAACGAGCTGTCTGAGGCAGCGATCAGGCGCGCCGCCGAGACGATGGCGCTGATCGATCCCTCCGCGGGCGCGAAGGCCGCGCCGCCGCAGCGCACCAACCGCCATCTCTACACCGATGCCGATCCGCTCGATCTCGTGCCCTTCGCCGACAAGGTGAATCTGTGCCAGACGATCGACGCCGCCGCGCGCGCGCGCGATCCGCGCGTGGCGCAGGTTTCGGTCAGCCTTTCCGGCACGTGGAGCGTGGTGGAGATCGTCCGCTCCGACGGCTTCGTCGCCACCGACGTGCGCCCGCTGGTTCGCCTCAACGTGCAGATCGTGGTGGAGCAGAACGGCCGGCGCGAGACGGGGACGTTCGGTATCGGCGGCCGCTACCTCTACGAGTCGCTCCTCGATGAAAAGACGTGGAACCGCGCGATCGACGAGGCGCTGGCGCAGGCGCTGGTGAACCTCGAATCGGTCGATGCGCCGGCGGGCGAGTTCACCGTGCTGCTGGGGCCGGGCTGGCCCGGCGTGCTGCTGCACGAGGCGATCGGCCACGGGCTGGAGGGCGATTTCAACCGCAAGGGCACGTCCGCCTTCTCCGGCCGGATCGGCGAGCAGGTGGCGGCACGCGGCGTGACGGTGGTCGACGACGGATCGATCCGGGACCGGCGCGGCAGCCTGACGATCGACGACGAGGGCACGCCCACCGCCGAGACGGTGCTGATCGAGGACGGCATCCTGAAGGGCTATATGCAGGATCGCCTCAACGCGCGGCTGATGGGCGTGGCGCCCACCGGCAACGGGCGGCGCGAAAGCTTCGCCCACGCGCCGATGCCGCGCATGACCAACACCTTCATGAAGGCGGGCAAGGACGATCCGGCCGAATTGCTGGGCCGCGTGAAGAACGGTATCTTCGCCAAGGCGTTCGGCGGCGGGCAGGTGGATATCGTCTCCGGCAAGTTCGTCTTTTCCTGCACCGAGGCCTATCGCGTGGAGACCGGCCGCATCGGCGCGCCGATCAAGGGCGCGACATTGATCGGCGACGGCCCGACCGTGCTCACCAGGGTGTTGGGCGTCGGCGACGATTTCGCGCTGGACGAGGGGATCGGCATGTGCGGCAAGGGCGGGCAGAGCGTGCCCGCCGGCGTCGGCCAGCCGACCCTGCTGGTCGATGGGCTGACGGTGGGCGGCACGGCCGCCTGATACGCATCCGGGCTGCCTGATTTTCGGGCAGCATTTCGCAATTGCACAAAAATCGGCCGGGGCTGGCGCGCTCGCGGCCGGTTCTCCCCCGCGCGCGCCGGTTGGCACGACAGTTGCTCCTCTCCCCTCCGGGTCAACCGGACGACAGGGGAAGAGATGGAGCGCACCACGAGATTGACCGGCCTCGGGCTTGCCGCCGCCCTGGCCGTCGCGGCGACGCCGGCATTGGCGCAATCGCCGATCCCGGCCGCGACGGTGGACAAGGGGGACACGACGTGGATGCTCGTCTCCTCGCTGCTGGTGCTGATGATGTCGGTGCCGGGGCTGGCCCTGTTCTACGGTGGGCTGGTCCGCACCAAGAACATGCTGAGCATCCTGACGCAGGTGCTGATGATCGTCTGCATGGCCGCCGTGATCTGGGTCGTTTACGGCTATTCGATCGCCTTTACCGGCGGGAACGCCTTTTTCGGCGGATTTTCCAAGGCGTTCCTGATGGGCGTGACGGCGGATAGCAAGGCAGCGACCTTCTCCAACGGCGTCTATATCCCCGAATATGTCTATATCTGCTTCCAGATGACCTTCGCCTGCATCACGCCGGCGCTGTTCATCGGATCGGTGGCGGAGCGGGTGAAATTCTGGCCGCTGATGCTGTTCACCGCGATCTGGCTGACGGTGGTCTATTTCCCCATCGCGCACATGGTCTGGTATTGGGGCGGGCCGGATGCGGTGGCCGCCGCCGCGCTGAAAGGCGCCGACGCGCTCGCCGCGCAGAATCTGGATGCGGGCTATCTGTTCCAGAAGGGCGCGCTGGATTTCGCGGGCGGCACGGTTGTCCATATCAATGCGGGCATCACCGGCCTCGTGCTGTGCATCTTCCTAGGCAAGCGCATCGGCTTCCCGCGCGAGGCGATGCCTCCGCACTCGCTGACCATGACGATGATCGGCGCCTCGCTCCTGTGGGTCGGCTGGTTCGGGTTCAACGCCGGATCGAACCTGGAAGCGAACGGGGTGGCCGCCGTGGCCTTCATCAACACGTTCGTCGCCACCGCCGCCGCCGGCTTCTCCTGGATGCTGGTGGAGCAGGCCGTGCGCGGCAAGCCCTCCCTGCTCGGCGCGGCTTCGGGCGTTGTCGCCGGGCTGGTGGCGGTGACGCCGGCCTCGGGCTTCGCCGGGCCGATGGGATCGCTGGTGCTGGGCCTGATCGTCTCGCCGATCTGCTTCCTGTTCGTCTCCACCGTCAAATCGCGGTTCGGCTATGACGACAGCCTCGACGTGTTCGGCGTTCACTGCATCGGCGGCATCACCGGCGCGATCCTGACCGGCGTGCTCGACGCGCCTTCGCTCGGCGGACAGGGCATCGCGGACTATTCCACCAAACCCGGCACGATGGTGGCCGGCAGCTACGACATGCTGGGGCAGGTGTGGATCCAGCTTCAGGGCGTGGTGCTCACCCTCGTCTGGTCCGGCGTGGGCGCGACGATCCTCTATTTCGCGATCGACAAGCTCTGGGGGATGCGCCCCACCGCCGATGTCGAGCGCGAGGGCCTCGACATCGCCGAGCATGGCGAGCGGGCCTATCATTATTGATCCGATCGGGGCGGGCATCCGGCCCGCCCCCACCCTCGTTCCTCCTGCGGACAACCTTCGCCCGGCACGCAAATGCCGGGCGCTTTTTTTGCTCAGCCCAGCGCCGCCGTAACCGCGGCCGCGGCATGGAGCGCGGTGGTGTCGAACAGGGGGACGGCGCTGTCCGCCTGCTCCACCAGCAGCATGATCTCGGTGCAGCCGAGGACCACGCCCTCCGCCCCATTGGCCACCAGCCGGGCGATCACCGCGCCGAAAGCCTCGCGCGATTCGGGGCGGACGATGCCGGCGACCAGCTCCTCATAGATGATGCGGTGAACGGTCGCGCGGTCCCCGGCATCCGGCACGATCACGTCCAGCCCGTGCCGGTCGCGCAATCGCCCGGTGAAGAAATCGCGCTCCATCGTGAAGGCGGTGCCGAGCAGGCCCACGCGCCGCAGGCCGGCCGCGCGCGCCGCTTCCGCCACGGGATCGGCGATGTGGAGCAGCGGCACGACGATCTCGCGCTCCACCCGATCGGTGAGCAGGTGCATCGTATTGGTGCAGATCAGCAGCACATCCGCCCCCGCCCGCTCCAGCCGAAGCGCGGCATCCGCCATCATCTCGCCCAGCCCGTCCCAGTCACCGGCGTGCTGGAGCCGCTCGATCTCCGAGAAGTCGAACGACCACAACAGGCAGCGCGCCGAGGCCGTCGGCCCACGCGAATCGCGCACGCCCTGGTTGATGAGGCGATAATATTGCGCGGAGCTTTCCCAGCTCATGCCGCCGATCAGGCCGATCGTCTTCATCGCTTTTGCTGCGGCAGACGTATCTCGAACACGGTGGGCCAGCGCTTGCCGGTGACGAACATTCGCTTGCGCGCGGCGTCCCAGGCGATGCCGTTGGCGACGGCCTCGGGATCGTCGCCCGTCCCCGCTTCCGCCACGATGGCGCGCAGGTCGATGATCGCGGTGACACGCCCGCTGGCGGGATCGATTCGCACGATGAAGGGCGTGCGCCAGATATTGGCGAGGATCGCGCCGTCCACCGCCTCCAGCTCGTTGAGCTGGTCGACCGGCTTGCCGTTCAGCGTCACCGCGATCCGGCGGCGCTCGGCGAAAGTGACGGGATCGTGGACGATCAGCGTGGCGCTGCCGTCGGAGCGGACGAGCGAATCGCCCAGGGTGGTCAGCCCCCAGCCCTCGCCGCGATAATGCGCGGTGCCGGTGCGCTTCAGCGTGGCGGCATCCCAGCGATAGGCGATGCCGCCATGCCATGTCAGGCTGACGAGCGAGGCCTTCCACGCGGCCAATCCCTCCCCGAACATCGCGGGCGGGATCGTCGCGCGCGCGAGCACGCGGCCGGTGGCGAGATCGACGCGGCGAACGTCCGAATGTCCCTCCAGCCCCACGCTCTCGTAAAGATGGCCACGATGCCATACGAGGCCTTCGGTGAAGGCGGCACGGTCATGCGGGAAACGCGCGACGACGGTCGGCACGATCAACGCCGGCTCGGGCGGCGTATCGGCCGCCATCGCCGCGACGGGGACGGCAAGCGCGAGGAGGGAAAAGAGACGCATCGCCGGATGCGCTATAGAGGCGGAAGGGATTTGGAAATGGCTCCTGGACGCCCTTCTGCCATCGGGCGCGGGGCAGCGCCCGGCCCCGAAACGCGAACGGCCCGCCCGGCTGGGTGCCGGACGGGCCGCGCATAGGTCGGTCGGGCCGATCAGCTCGACTGCTGGAGGTTCACCGCCGCATATTTGCCGCGACGATCCACCTCGATCTCGAACGACAGGCGATCGCCTTCGTTCAGGCTGGACAGGCCAGCGCGCTCGACGGCCGAGATGTGGACGAACGCGTCCGGCTGGCCATCATCGCGCTGGATGAAGCCGAAGCCCTTCATCGCGTTGAAGAACTTGACCGTGCCGGTCGCCTTCTCGCCAGTGAGCTGACGCTGCTGGCCGCCAGCGGCACCACCGGCACCACCGGCGCCGCCGCGCGGACCGCCGAAGCCGCCCTCGCGCGGTTCACGCGGAGCACGCTCCTGCACCGGCATCGGCTCGCCCTCGATCTTCAGCTCGGTCGCGGAGATGCGGCCGCCGCGATCGACAAGCGTGAAACCGAGCGGCTGGCCTTCCGCCAGACCGGTCAGCCCCGCCTGCTCGACGGCGGAGATGTGGACGAACACGTCCTCGCCGCCATCGTCACGGACGATGAAGCCGAAACCCTTCTGGCCATTGAAGAACTTTACGACGCCGGTGCCTTCGCCGACGACCTGCGGGGGCATCCCGCCACCGCCGCCGCCGCGGAAACCGCCGCCACCGCCACCGAAGCCGCCGCCACGGCCGCCGCCGAAGCCGCCACCGCCGCCACGGAAACCACCGCCGCCGCCGCCGCGGTCACCGAAACCGCCGCCGCCGCCGAAGCCGCCGCGATCGCCGAAGCCACCGCCGCTGAAGCCTCCACCGAAATCGCCGCCGAAATCATCGCCACCGAAATTGTCGCGCTTGTCACGGCCGCGTCCGCCACGCTGTCCGCGGCTACCTCTGTCGAAACCCATAAACCCCGTTCGTCTTCCCGTCCGCCCGACTCGCCGTCAAGAAGCGCATGCTGGACGGCGAACAGCATCCACGCTCCTCTGGCGCCAAACCTTTTGCGCCACAGATGCCTTCATAGCCCAGCTTTGTGAACACGGCGAATGGAATCGTAAGGGGATGCGCGTTTTGCATGCCGATACTTGCAATAGTGTCGCACCATAAGCACAGCCTGTCGCACGGCGCGGGGGATTCACGGCGCGACTCGCGAGGGCATTGAGCCTCACTCGCCGGAACGCTACTGCGGGCGCATGACCGTATATTTCCACGAGGAAGACCTTCCCGGCGACGTGTTCGCGCCCGGCGCCGCGATCGCGGTCGACACCGAGACGATGGGGCTGAACACCGCGCGCGACCGTTTATGCGTCGTCCAGCTTTCCGACGGGCTGGGGGACGAGCATCTGGTGCGCTTCTCGCCCGCATCCGATTATGCCGCGCCGAATCTGCGCGCGGTGCTGGCCGATCCGGCGCGGCTGAAGCTCTATCATTTCGCGCGTTTCGATCTGGCGGCGATCCGGCATTATCTCGGCGTGGTGGCGGCGCCCGTCTATTGCACGAAGATCGCATCGCGGCTGGTGCGCACCTATACCGATCGCCATGGGCTGAAGGAGCTGGTGCGCGAGTTCCTGGGGCAGGACATCTCGAAGCAGCAGCAATCGTCCGACTGGGGCGGGCCGGTGCTTTCCGACGCGCAGAAGGATTATGCCGCTTCCGACGTGCGCTTCCTCCACCAGCTCAAGGCGGAGTTCGACCGGCGGCTGGAGCGCGAGGGGCGCGCCGCGCTGGCGCAGGCGTGCTTCGATTTCCTGCCGCATCGCGCCGCGCTGGATCTCGCCGGCTGGCCAGAGATCGATATCTTCGCCCATGCCTGACGCGGCCGGCCCCGCGCTGGACCGGCGCCAGCTCCGGGCGTTGCCGGGCAGCGCGCACGACCGGCTGGTCAGGACGGTGAACTGGGTGCTGCCGGTGCTGATCGGCGTGCTGAGCGCCTTTCTGGTGATGGCTCCGCTCACCACGGGGGGCGACGTTTCGTTCGTGCTCGACAAGAACAAGGTGGAGGTGGCGAAGGAGCGGCTGAAGATCCAGGCGGCGCGCTATCGCGGCGCGGACAGCAAGGGCCAGCCGTTCGAGCTGACCGCGGGCTCCGCGATCCAGAAAAGCTCCGCCGAGCCGATCGTGCGGCTCCAGAAGCTCGCCGCCGACATCCAGCTGGGCGACGGCCCGGCCTCGCTGGTCGCGGATCAGGGGCGTTACAACATGGATACCGAGCAGGTGACGGTGGACGGCCCGATCTCCTTCCGCGCGCCCGACGGCTACACGCTCGACACCCGCGACGCGACGGTCGATCTCAAGACGCGGCAGATGCGCTCGGGCGGCGCGGTGGAGGGCACCGTGCGGCAGGGGACGTTCAGCGCGGACCGGATGGATGCCGATCTCGACAGCCATACCGTCACCCTCACCGGCAACGCGCGCTTGCACATCACGCCCGGACGCACGAAATAACGCGGCCATGAAGCGTCTAGCCCTTCCCCTCCTCCTCATCGCCGCCACGGCGGCGTCCGCGCAGACGCGCCACGATTCGAACGCGCCGATCGATTTCGGCGCGAACCAGATCCAGTTGCAGGACAAGGCGAATCGCGCGTTGCTCACCGGCAACGTGGTGGTGAAGCAGGCGGAGATGACGCTGAACGCGCAGCGCATGACGGTCGCCTATACCGGCCAGGTGGTGGACGGGAATCCGCAGGTCTCGCGCCTCGACGCGTCGGGCGGGGTGGTGGTGCGGCGGCCGAACCAGATCGCGAAGAGCCAGTTCGCCGTCTACGACCTCAACAAGAGGATCGTCACGATGGTCGGCAACGTCTCGTTGCAGCAGGGCGGCAAGAACACGGTGAACGGCGGGCGGCTGACGCTGAACCTCGACACCAATCGCGCGGTGATCGACGGCTCCACCACGGCGCCTGCGACCGGCACGGTGCCCGGCGGCACGGTGACGACCTCCCCCACGGGCCGGGTGACGGGCACCTTCTCCGTGCCGAAGCGTAACAACAACGGCGCGACCGAAGGCAGGAACTGACGCGGGGCTTTCCACCGGACGCAGGGTGGGGCAAAAGGGCCATGCAGGAATCCTGCCAGTTGTTGAACACCCGCGAGGTCGGCGCACCCATGAATGACGTGACCAGCCTGGATATGATCGAGCCGATCGCCGAGGCCCCCCTGTCGAACGGGCTTCAGGTGGTGTCGATCGCCAAAAGCTACGACAAGCGCGTCGTGCTGAGCGACGTGTCCGTCTCCGTCGGGCGCGGCGAGGTGATCGGGCTGCTCGGCCCGAACGGCGCGGGCAAGACGACCTGCTTCTATTCGGTGATGGGGCTGGTGAAGCCGGATGCAGGCCGCATCATGCTGGACGGGCAGGATATCACGGGCCTGCCGATGTATCGCCGCGCGATCCTCGGCCTCGGCTACCTGCCGCAGGAAACCTCGATCTTCCGTGGGCTTACGATCGAGAAGAACATCCTGGCGGTGCTGGAATTGAGCATCGCCGATCCCGCGCGGCGCCAGCAGCGGCTTGAGCAGCTGCTGGAGGAATTCGGCCTCGCCCGCCTGCGCGCCGCGCCGGCCATGGCGCTGTCGGGCGGCGAGCGGCGGCGCGCGGAGATCGCGCGCGCGCTGGCGGCGGACCCGACGATCATGCTGCTCGACGAGCCGTTCGCGGGCATCGACCCCATCTCCATCGCCGACATCCGCGATCTGGTGAAGGACCTGAAGCGCCGCGACATCGGCGTGCTCATCACCGATCATAATGTGCGCGAGACGCTCGATATCGTCGACCGCGCCTATATCATCTACGATGGCCGCGTGCTGTTCACCGGATCGCCGGAGGAACTGGTCGCCGACGCCAATGTGCGGCGGCTGTATCTCGGCGAAGGATTCTCGTTGTGATGTTTTGGCTCG
>JAYRJH010000034.1:0-7508 GCA_041906415.1 Sphingomonas sp.
TGGCACGCTCACGCTTGGCGACGCGCTAGGCGTGCGCCCGCCGCACATGGGGCTGGGCTATGCCGGTTTCGAGGATCTGATCGTCTCCCGCCTGGTCGGCGGAATGCGGCGCCTGCGTCAGACCTTCGCGGCGTAGATCATCCGGCCCGGCCCGAGCCGCTCGAACACCTCGGCCAGCTCCTTCTCGCCGACCGCGAAACAGCCCTGGCTGCGCCCCAGCATCCCCCGCGTGCGGACCAGGCCGGCATCGGCATACCAGGCGCCATGCACCACGATCGCGCGGGCGAGCGCATTGTCGTTGGTCGGGTCCAGCCCGATCAGCCGCTGCGACTTGCCGTGCTTGCCGACGTAATAATCCGCCGCGAGGAAAGCGCCCTCGCACGAGGCGTTCGATCCACCCTGATTGGAGAAACGGTGGACATAGCCCGTGTGCGCCGGATCGGAGCCGCTGCCGTGCGCGACCAGCTTCGACACGCTCGCCCCGCCGGCGAGATCGATGAAGTGGAAGCGCGGCTGCGCGGAAGGGGCGTCGAAATCGACGATCGCGATGCGATCGCGCTTCAGCCTGTTCCCGTGGCGATCGAGCGCGGCAAGCGCCCGGCGCATCAGTTCCGGCCGGACGGCGCGCGGCGAGGTGAGCGGAGCGGCGGGCGCGGCCAGCGCCACCTTCGGCGCAAGCGCGCCCAGGGCGAACATCCCGCCAGCCTTCAGCAATCCCCGGCGCGTCGGCGCCGTCCGGTTCATATCCTTCATATGATCCCCATCATCGCTCTGACCGCCGCAGATAAGCGATGGAGACTGAAATTTCATCACCCCTGGCGATCGCTTTGGCCCATTGCTTGCATAAATCGTCGCGCGATGTTGTGCGGATCGCGTTCGGACCCTAGGCTTGGCCCATGCCGATCCTTGCCTTTCTCGCCGCCGCCGCGCTTGCGCCGCAGGCCGCGCCCGCCGCCGATATCACGGTCACAGGCCGGGCGACGCTGGACAATGCCTCCGTGCTGAGCGCCGCCAGGGCGCTGAAGGCGGGCGAGTTCATGTGGGCGCCGCAAACCGCGCCCGCCGGCCCGATCCTGATGGTGGTCAATCTGGAGACGCAGCGCGCCGTGGTCTATCGCAACGGCCTGCCGATCGCGATCACCACCATCTCCTCCGGCAAGAAGGGGCATGAGACGCCCACGGGCATCTTCACCGTGCTCCAGAAGGAGAAGATTCATCATTCGAACCTCTACGACAACGCCCCCATGCCTTTCATGCAGCGGCTGACGTGGGATGGGGTGGCGCTGCATGCGGGCAATCTGCCGGGCCATGCCGCCTCGCACGGCTGCATCCGGTTGCCGGCGAAATTCGCGCAGACGCTCTATGGCGCGACGCCGCTGGGCATGACGGTGGTGGTGACGAAGCGCGAGGCCCTGCCCGCCGTCGTCCCCTCGGGCGATGTGATCGCGGCAGCCGGCAGGGGTGGGGACGCCGCCCCCGGCGCGCGCGATTTCTGGGATCCGGCGCGCTCGCCGACCGGGCCGGACGGATCATCGGCCGCGCGAGCGTGACGGCGAACAGGCCGATCAGCCATCCCTATCTCTATTCGCTCCAGTCGGCGGATGCCTCGGGCGCGCGGAAATGGTCGCGGATCGCGCTTCCCGGCCAGACGCCGGATGAGGATATCGGGCTGGGCGACATCAGCCTGCCCGCCGCCACCCGCGCCGCGATCGACAGCGTGCTGGTGCCCGGCGCGACGGTGGTCGTCACCCCCGATGCGCTGACCGACGTGGGCAGCCTGAAGGACTTCGTGATCGGCAAGTGAAGGCCATGGGTGGCGTCGCCGTCACGACGCCGCCGCGCCGCCCCCTGCGCCGAAGGACTTGGTGAGGCCCACGAATACCCCGCGTCGCGGCCCGTATTCGGGCGCCCCCACGCCCACGCCGCCGCCGTCGCGGATCTCGTATTTGTGGTCCAGCAGGTTGATAACGTCGATCCGCACGTCGATTCCCGGCCCGGCGAAATGGTGGCTCGCCGTCAGGTTGAACTGCGCATAAGGGCTGAGCTTGCCGCCGTTCGGGATGACGCTGCCGTCGGCCAGCTCCAGATCGGTGCGCAGGCCGGAGCCGTAGATCATCGATCCCCCGAGCGAGGTCTGCGCCAGCGGGCCGTGACGCACCGTGTAAGTAAGACCGGCCGATCCCGTATAGGTCTGGTCGTGATCGAGGAAGATGTAGTGGTTCGCGATATAATCCAGATCGTCCTGCGCGAAGCTGAACTGGCTTGAGACGATGTCGCGCCCCTGCGCCTTGGCCACCGCGAAATTGGCGTAGGCGTTCCACGGGCCGCGCGCATAGTTCATGTTCGCCTCCACCCCGCGCACGCGGCCATGAGCATAGTTGAACGGCGTAAGGATGATCGGCGCGCCGAACTGGCCTTCGTCGATCAGGTTCTTCGAGATGCGGTAATAAGCGTCGATACCCCAGGTGAAATAGCGGCCCTGCTTCGCCTGGAAGCCGACATCGAAGTAATTCTGCCGCTCGGAATAAGGCGTGGTGTCCAGCGTCACTTCCGGTGCGGCGCTGGTGCCGGCGAACTTGCCGATGCTGGTGCCGGAGACCAGTTCGAACGGCGGCGGCACGAAATAGCGCGCATAGCCGACATGCGCAGTGAGCGCGTGGCTCGGCTGCCACACCAGATTGGCGCGCGGGGAAAGCTGGTCCTCGGTGCGATAGGCGGAGAAGCGGTCGTAGCGCGCCCCGTAATTGAGCGTCAGCGTATGGCTGAGCTTCCATTCGTCCTGGAGATAGGCGCTGAAGGTTGTCGCGTTCGCCGCGCCATTGTCCACCACGGAGATCGGCTCGCCCGCCTGCGCGCCCGATGCGTCCACCGGAAAGACGTGTGTGGTCGTGTCGCTGGTGCTGTGATCGTGGATCAGCAGCAGCCCGCCGCGCAGCGTATGCCCGCCGCCGACGTGATACACGCCGTCCAGTTGCCCGCCGAGCGCGAGATCCTGCTTGAACGCCGCCTGCGCCTGCCCGTTGAACAGCAGTTCGCCCAACACGTCCGGCCGGTAGCGCAGCGAGGAATAGCGCGCGAACAGCGAGGCTTGCAGCGTCAGTGGCTCATCGTCGTGCAGCCAGCTCAACTGGCCGAAGCCGGTGCGTTCGAGCTGGCGCTCGTCCAGCTTCTCGCTGGGATAGGCGGTCTGGCCGTTCACGGACCATGTGCCGTCCGGCTGCAATCCGTCCGGGTTCGGAATCTGGAACCACTGGTTCGAATAGCCGCCGACGAACGACACGCGATCATGGTCGCCGACGATATGGTCGATATAGGCGAAGGCCTGATACTGGTCGGTATCGTCGTGGATCGGATTGGCGCGGCCGTCGACGCTCTCGATCCCAAGCCCGCTGTGGCGGTAGTCGCCCGAGACGAAGAAATTGGTCTGCCCGCTCGACCCGCCATAGGTGAAGCTTGGCTCAATCGTGTCGTGGCTGCCGCCGTAGATGGAGACGGTGCCGCCGTTGGCGAACATTCCGCTCTTGGTGGTGATATCGATGATGCCGGCGCTGCGCAGGCCATATTGCGCGGGCAGCGCGCCGGTCAGCAGGTCCATCTTGCTGACGAGGCGGGGGGAGAGCGTCTGGCCGAACACCGCCAGCCCTTCCGGCAGGACGGTGCCGTTGATGCGATATTGCAGGCCGTTGTGATCGTCGCGGACGTGGAACTGGCCGAATCCGTCCTGCACCACGCCGGGCAGTTGCAGCAGTATCTGGTTGAACTGCTGGTTGTCGCCGCCGGGAAGCGCCGCGATCGCCGCCGAATCGACGCCGTAGCTGGTCGCGCCGAGGCTCGGCTGGATATGCGCGCGCGCCTCGTCGAGCCGCCTGGCGGTGACGATTATGTCCGTCGGCGCGGCGGCGGCGCCGCTGCCGCTGTCGGGCGAGGGGTTATCCTCCGCATGAGCGGTGGAAGCGATCGAAAAGGCAAGGGAAGCGATACCGGTCAACAAAGTGCGCCGCATGACGACTCCGAGTAATATAATAACATTACTCCCGGTGAGTTGGGGCTAGGCCGATCGTCATGCGAAGGCAAGAGGGAGAGCGCGGGAAGTCCGGTTCCCGTCATCCGGCCGTAATGATTCGCCGGCGCGCGGCGCCTGAATCAGATCGCGAAGCCAAGGCTCCGCAGGTCCGCGCGCAACTGCGCCGCGCCCGTGAACAGCAGCCCGTGCATCCCCACGGCGATCGCGCCGTCCACATTGGCCTGCCGGTCGTCGATGAACACCGCGTCCGCCGGCTCCAGCCCGAATCGGTTCAGCGCGAGGTGATAGATGGCGGGATCGGGCTTCATCACCTGTTCCTCGCCCGAAACCACGATGTCGCGGAACCGGCCGAATATCGCCGCTTCCTGCGCGCGGAAAGGCGGGAAGAACTCATGGCTGAAATTGGTGATGGCGTAGAGCGGCACGGCTGCCGAATCGAGATCGGCGACCAGCTCTGGCATCCCCGGCATCGGCCCCGGAATCTGCTCCGAGAAACGCGGGCCCCATGTGGCGATCAGATCGGCATGGCCGGGAAAGCGCGCGATCAGCTCCGCCGACGTGTTCGCGAAATCGCGGCCCGCGTCGTGCTGGAAATGCCATCGCGGCGTGCAGACCTCGCCCAGAAACGCCTCAAGCGCCTCATCGTCGGGGATGAGACGCCGATACAGGATGCGGGGATCCCAATCGTAAAGGACGTGGCCGACGTCGAAGACGACATGGCCGGGGCGCGGCATCGTCCCGCCCGCCCGCCCGGTCTCCCCCGGAAGGGAGGCGGGATGGGCGGCCGGGCCGTCGCCGTCTCGCATCAGCGAGGAATCAGCCCTGGCGCGCCTTGAAGCGACGGTTGGTCTTGTTGATGACATAGGTGCGCCCACGGCGGCGGATCACGCGATTGTCGCGATGCCGGTCCTTGAGCGACTTCAGGCTGTTGCGGATCTTCATGGTGGATTCGCTTCTTCTAATTCTTGGGTGTCCGTGAAAGGGTGGGCGCCTAGTGCGAGGGGCCTTGCAAGTCAAGCCGGAGCGCGCGACGTAGCGCCTCGCGTATCAGTGGCGATATAGGGATTCGAAGGTCATGCGCAGGATGGTCGTGGCGATGGTTGCGGGGCTGGGCGCCGCCGGGCTGGCGGGATGCGCGACCGCGCCCACCAGCTTTCCGGTGCAGGTTTCGCGCTTTCATTATGATGCGATGGCATCGCGCGGGACGATCACGGTGGAGCCGCTGCCCGGCGGCACCGTGGCCAGCATCGAATACAAGACCTATGCCGCCGCCGTGCAGGCGGAATTGCTGCGTCAGGGCTACACCAGCCCGCCGCCGGGGCAGCCGGGCGAATATCTCGCCACCGTCGCGTTCAGCCGCGCGGAGCGGGGGCTGCCGCCGAAGCGATCCCCCTTCACGATCGGGATCGGCGGCGGCTCGTTCAGCGGCGGGCGCGGCGGCGGCGTCGGGCTGGGCGGCGGCGTGAGCTTCCCCGTGGGCGGGCAGCGCGAGCGGGTCGGCATCGTCACGGAGCTTTCGGTGCGCATCCGCCACGGCGCGGACGCCGTGTGGGAAGGGCAGGCGCAGTCGCTGACCGACACCAGCGCGCCGAATGTCGATACGCAGGCGATCGCCGAGCGGCTGGCGCGCGCGCTGTTCACGGGCTTTCCCGGCGAAAGCGGCCGGACGATCGAGGTGAAGTGAGAAAAATGGGCCTGAGCATCAATTCCGCCTTCGACGGCGGCAATATCCGAGTCGTCGCCATCGACGGGGATCGCGTCGATCTGGAGATCGTCAACGATCGTCAGTCCGATTTCTATCAATGGTTCTATTTCCGCGCCGCCGGCCTTGCCGGGCGCAAGGTGACGTTCCGCATCCTGAACGCGGCCGGTTCCGCCTATCCGTTCGGCTGGCCCGGCTATCAGGCGCGCGCCTCCTCCGATCGGCGGGAATGGCGGCTGATCCCGACCCGCTACGAGAAGGGCGTGCTGGAATTCGACTGGTCGGGCGACGCGCAGGTCGTGTGGTTCGCCTATTTCGCGCCTTATACGATGGAGATGCACGCCGATCTGGTCGCCCGCATCGCCGCGCGGCCGGGCGTGGAGCATCGCGAGCTTGGGCGGAGCCTCGACGGGCAGCCGATCGATTCCTTCCATCTCGGCTCGGGCGCGAAGCAGGTGTGGCTCTATGCGCGCCAGCATCCTGGCGAATCGATGGCCGAATGGTGGATGGACGGCGCGCTCGACTGGCTGACCAGCCCCGCCGCAAGCGGGCTGCTCGCCAAAGCCACCGTCCATGTCGTTCCGAACATGAACCCGGACGGCACGCGGCGCGGCCATCTGCGCACCAATGCGGCGGGCGTGAACCTCAACCGCGAATGGCACGAGCCGACGCCCGCGCGCAGCCCGGAAGTGCTGTGCGTGCGCGATGCGATGGACGAAACCGGCGTCGATTTCGCGATGGACGTGCATGGCGACGAGGCGATCGCGGCCAATTTCGTCGCCGGCTTCGAGGGCATCCCCTCGTGGACCGAGGCGCAGGGCGCGAAATTCACCGAGTTCGCCCGCCGCCTCGCCGCCGCTACGCCCGATTTCCAGACCGAGAAGGGCTATGAGAAGGCGGCCCCCGGCAAGGCCAACCTGTCGATGTCCACCAACCAGCTCGCCGAGCGGTTCGGCGCGGTTTCGGTGACGCTGGAGATGCCGTTCAAGGATCACGCTCCCAACCCGGATGCGGCGTTCGGCTGGAGCGGCGAACGCTCCCGCCGCCTCGCGGTCTCGTGCCTCGAGGTGCTGGCCGGGATGATCGACGGGATTTGAGGCGATGGAGCTTCGGGAAGGCGGGCTGAACGATCCGCGCGTCCTTGCCCTGATCGCGCATCATCTGGCGGAAGCGCGCGGCGCCACGCCGACGGACAATGCGCACGCGTTGGGCGCGGCGGCGCTCGATCATCCCGATATCCGTTTCTTCGCGATGTGGGAGGGGGAGAAGCTGCTCGGCATCGGTGCGTTGCGCCGGATCGATCCCGCGCATGTCGAGATCAAATCGATGCGCACCGCTCCCGATCACCTGCGCCGTGGCGTGGGGGGCGTCATCCTTGCCCGTCTCATCGCGTCGGCGCGCGAATGGGGCGCGACGCGGGTCAGCCTCGAAACCGGCACCGCGCCGATGTTCGACGCGGCGAACCGCATGTATGAGGGAGCGGGCTTCGTCGATTGCCCTGCGTTCGGCGGCTATCCGGCCAGCCCGCACAACCGCTTCATGACATTATCGCCAATCGCTTCCGGCTCCGCTGGCAACGCGCGATGAGCATTTCATTCCGCATTTGAGGCGGAAAGGAAGGCGCGGCGCGCCGGCCGCGCCCCGCGCCCCATGTGTCAATATTCGTAGAGCGGCGCGTCATCGTCCTGCGGGAAAGGTGGATAGACGATCGGTTTGTCCCCGAAATATTTCCGCACGATCCGGGTGCGGCGGGCGAACATATCGTCCTCGTTTTCCTTCGGG
>JAYRJH010000034.1:7518-13399 GCA_041906415.1 Sphingomonas sp.
CGATCTCCGCCCAGCGCGGTTCCGATTCCTGCACCTCCCAAAGTTCGAGGAGTGCGTTTCCCAGAAGATCAAGATCGGGGCGGCGATAGAGAATATGATTTCCGAGGTTCTTGAAGATCGACGGCCCAACCATACCATAGTCAAGTTGCGCATAAAGGAGAGTGTTGTCGAGCAGATATTCGGTATCCTTGGCAAGGAGGTGGCCGATTTCGGTGAGCAGGCGCTCTGTTTCGTCATTTGACATGTTTCTTTGCCCCAGCTTCGTTGTCGAATTGGAGGCTTTGTTCAAAGCCGTTGATACTGAACCAGACGTTGATTCGGGTGGGACGCTGCGATTTCCCTTCATAGGAGGGCACGATTCTCACGAACACGTTTTTCCCCGTTCTTTTCGCGCGTGCCCATTGATCCTCCAGCGCCCGATAGCCGCCGCGATTGAAGTTCGCATCCTGTGCGAAATGGTTGAACGCATCGGTCGGTCCGTTGAAGCGGACCGCGATATAATGGCCCCCGTCATCGCTTGACCGCCGATCCGCGCCGCCCGCTCGCTTCTGCGCCGTTCGCGAGCGAAGCGGCGTGTCGGCAGTGCCGAGGTTACCGGAAACCGTTTTGGTTCGTCCACCGGAGTCGATCCCGAAATCATATCCATTCTGCGTGACGTGGCGGAGCGGTTCGGTCGTCTTGCCGATGGTCGATGCGGCCGCCGCTGGATTTGCAGCATTGCGTTTGGGCTGGATCGTCGCAACAGGAGGCTTGGGAGGGAGCGGCTTCCTGGGGCGCACCGGGTCTTGCCAATTGCCGCTTGCTCCACCTCCGCCAGACCCGCCTCCACCCCCGCCGCTGAAGCCACCGTCTCCCCAGCCGCCCCCGCCATAATTTCCGCTATTGGCGAAGGTGAAGCGGCCGTCCTTCGGATCGTGCCACGGATTGAATTTCAATTCAGTGCCGTCGGCGCCTCGGGCGACCGGCCACCTGCCAGTTCGCAGCCACATCGAAAACGCGTGCCGTCGTTCCTCTTCTGCAATCTCCACCGCATTAACCCCATTGGTTCACGGGTTGGAACATTTGTAGAACATAAACGGGAAAGTCAATCGATGTCGCCACTCGCCCCAAGCTCTGCTAACGCCGTGGGATGAGCACCGACCGCGGCATTCCGCCTTCGCTTTTCGCCTTCTCGATCTTCTACGGCGGCATGGTCTGCATCGCGGGCGTGCTGGGGAACAAGCAGGTCGCGCTCGGGCCGCTGGCGGTGGAGGCGGGGATCTTCGCCTTCCTGCTGCTGGTCGTCACCTCCAGCGCGGTGGCGGAGCTGCACGGGGCGGCGATCGCGACGAAGCTGGTGCGGATCGGCTTCGTGCCGCTGGTCGTTTCCCTGTTGCTCACCCTTGTCGTGCTGGCCGTGCCGCCAGCGCCGGCGATGGACCCGGCGCGGCTTTCCGCCTTCAAGCTGATGATGATGGGCACGCCGCGCATCTGGCTTGGCGGGATCGTCGCCTATGGCACGTCGCAGACGCTCAACGTCACCATCTTCTCCCGGCTGAAGGGGAAAGAGGGCGAGGGGCGCCTGCTGTGGCTGCGCGCCGGGATCGCCAGCGTGCTGAGCCAGATCGTCGATACCTTGCTGTTCGTCACCATCGCCTTCTGGGGCGTCTTTCCGATCGGCGAGCTGCTGCTGGGGCAGATGCTGGCGAAGGTGACGCTTTCCGTGGTGCTGGTGCCGCCGCTGATCTATCTGTTCGTGGCGCTGGGGCGGAGACTCGACCGCGCCGCTTGAGCCGCGCCGCTTTCGCCCTTAGGGGCGCGCCATGACCGATCACACGCCCACTCCCGATCTGCTCGCCAAGGCCGAAACGCTGGTCGAGGCCCTGCCCTATCTCCAGCGCTATGCCGGGCAGACCTTCGTGGTGAAATATGGCGGCCACGCGATGGGCGACCCGGAGGCGCAGCGCGATTTCGCCGAGGATGTGGTGCTGCTGAAGGCGGTGGGGATCAACCCCGTCGTCGTCCATGGCGGCGGGCCGCAGATCGGGGCGATGCTGAAGCGGCTGGGGGTCGAATCGCGCTTCGTGGACGGCCTGCGCGTCACCGATGCGGAAACCGCGCAGGTGGCGGAGATGGTGCTCGCCGGATCGATCAACAAGGAGATCGTCGGCTGGATCGCCGATGCGGGCGGCCGCGCCGTCGGCATTTCCGGCAAGGACGCGGGCCTCGTGCAGGCGGAGAAGGTGGGGCGCAGCCGTCCCGATCCGTTGCAGGGGATCGAGCGCAAGGTGGATCTGGGCTTCGTCGGGGAGCCGGTGGCGGTGGACCGGCGGCTGATCGATTCGCTGGTGAAGGACGGCATCATCCCGGTGATCGCGCCGATCGCGGCCGGGGCGGACGGCCATACCTATAATATCAACGCCGACACCATGGCCGGGGCGATCGCGGCGGCGCTGGGGGCATCGCGCTTCTTCCTGCTCACCGACGTGGCCGGCGTGCTCGACAAGCAAGGCGAGTTGATGACCGACCTCACGCCCGCCCGAATCGCCGGGCTGCGCGCCGACGGCACGATTTCCGGCGGCATGATTCCCAAGCTCGAGACCTGCGTCGCGGCGGTGGAGGCCGGGGTGGACGCGGCGGTGGTGCTGGACGGCCGCGTGCCGCACGGAATGTTGCTGGAAATCTTCACGCGGCGCGGCGCGGGGACGCTGATCCGGCGCTGAGATGCGGGAGACTTCCTTTTTGCGGCCGGATCGGTTAACAAGGCGTTTAGGGTCTGGGAATTCCGATCGGCCGATTCGCTGGGTGCATAAAACATAAGGCCCGGCGATATCTGCCTCAGGGAGTGCAGGTTATGAAGAGTATCGCGTTATTGGGTGCTTCGGTGCTCGCGTTTGCCTCGACGAATGCTGAAGCCGTGACCATCAGCTTCGATGGCGGCTCGGGCGTCACCCCGGCCGGCATGAGCATTTTCCAGGACTTCAGCACCTATGCCGCCGGAACGACGCTTCCGGGTGGTGCAAAGGTCTTTGATACGACCGAGAGTGGGGTCGCGGCGCGTCCGGACGTCACCGGCGGCACGATCGGCAATTATCTCGCGGTTCTGGGCGGCACCAGCTGGTCGACGACCTTTGCGCCGACCACGGCCTTCTCGTTCGTGGTGGGTTCGGTCGACACCTACAATAAGCTGACGCTGACCCTTAGCGACGGAACGGAAGCCGTGTTCGTGGGCAGCGACATCATCGGCGCCAGCGCGAACGGCAACCAGACGTCCCCGCTGACCAATGGCCTCGTCACGCTCGACTCGGCGGGCGGCGCTCTGATCACGGGCGCAACCTTCACGTCCACCGAGAATTCATTCGAGTTCACGAACCTCGCCAGCGTGGTCAGCGCGGTTCCGGAACCGACGACCTGGGCGCTGATGATCCTCGGCTTCGGCGCGATCGGCGCGACGCTTCGTCGTCGCCGGGTGAGCGTCACCTACGCCTGATTCCGAAACGGGTTTCCGTTTCGATCCGAAAGAGCCGTCGGCGACCGCCGGCGGCTTTTTCATTGCGGTGGCCGTTTCCGCCCAATTCGATTTTCGGCGGCTATCGATTCGCGCTTTTCCAGGCGTTGCAAGCTTCGTCCGGCAATGTCCGCACGGTCATGATCCTCGCCTAAGCCTCATGGTCCGGCCGTTATGGCATTGTCCCCGGCCCGCTCTTTGGGTTAGGCCGCTGATCCAGTGCAATTCGACAAGAGGGCCGCGTGCTGACGCTCACCATCATCCAGATCCTCCAGGTGCTGCTGAACGTCGCCTGGTGGGTCATCGTGATCCAGTTCGTGCTGTCGTTGCTGATCGCGTTCAACGTCATCAACATGCAGTCGAACTTCGTGCGCAGCATGGCTTACGGGTTCGACCGGCTGACCGAGCCGCTCTATCGCCCGATCCGGCGGATCCTGCCGCAGATGGGCGGGCTGGATTTCGCGCCGGCCGTCGTGCTGATCCTGATCGCGATCATCCGCATCATCCTGAGCAACGTCGCGCTCAGCGTGCTGACGGGCGCGGCCTGAACGTCTGGCGCGAAACGGAGGATGGCATCGCCATCGCCGTGCGCGTCACCCCGCGCGGCGGGCGCGATGCGCTGACGGCGGGGACGGATGCGCATCTCGCCGCCCGGATCGCCGCCGCGCCGGTCGACGGCGCCGCCAATGCCGCGCTGGTCGCCCTGGTCGCCAGGGCCTTCGGCGTGGCGAAGCGCGATGTGGTGATCATCGGCGGCGAAAGCGCGCGGCTGAAGCGTCTGGCGATCGCCGGTGACAAGCAGGCGCTGGCCGAAACGGTCCGCGGCCTTTATGGCGACGCCCCATGACAGCCAGGATGATCGACGGAAAGGCGTTCGCCGCCGGGCTTCGCGCCCGCGTGGGCGCGGGTGCGGCCAGGGTGCTGGCGGAAGCCGGGCGCAAGCCGGGGCTGGCAGTGGTGCTGGTGGGCGACGACCCCGCCTCCTCCGTCTATGTCCGCTCCAAGGGCAAGGCGACGATCGCGGCCGGGATGGAGAGCTTCGAGCATCGCCTGCCCGAATCGACCCGCGAGGCGGAATTGATCGCGCTGGTCGATAGACTCAACGCCGATCCGGCGGTGGACGGCATCCTGGTGCAGCTTCCGCTGCCGGCGCATATCGACGAGCGCGCGATCATCACCCGCATCGATCCGGACAAGGATGTCGACGGCTTCCACCCGGTCAACGCCGGGCGGCTGGCGACCGGGCTGGACGGTTTCGTGCCCTGCACGCCGCTCGGCTGCCTGATGCTGCTGAAGGACGTGCTGGGCGACCTTTCCGGCAAGGACGCGGTGGTGATCGGGCGTTCGAACATCGTCGGCAAGCCGATGGCGCAACTGCTGATCCGCGAAAGCTGCACCGTCACGGTTGCCCATTCACGCACCCGCGACCTGCCGGACGTGGTGCGCCGCGCCGATATCGTGGTGGCGGCGGTGGGGCGCGCGAAGATGGTGCGGCCGGACTGGATCAAGCCCGGCGCGACGCTGATCGACGTCGGCATCAACCGCACCGATGCGGGGCTGGTCGGCGATATCGATCCGGCCTGCGCCGGAGTGGCGGGCGCGATGACGCCGGTGCCCGGCGGCGTCGGCCCGATGACGATTGCTTGCCTGCTGCGCAACACCCTGGTTTCCGCCTGCCGCCGGCTGGGTGTGGATCGCGACGAGGGGCTGTGATGGTCGCGGGCCGCGCGGTGAAGCGCGCATGATCGAGCTGTTCGTCGCCGCCTTCGCCACGTTCTTCGTGGTGATCGACCCGCCGGGCTGCGCCCCGATCTTCGCGGGGCTGACCTCGGGCGCGACGCCGGAACACCGGCGCGCCATGGCGCTGCGCGCGGTCGGCGTCTCCGCGTTGATCCTCACCATCTTCGCCTTGTTCGGCGAGAAATTGCTGAGCGGTCTGGGCATCGAGCTTGCGAGCTTCCGCATCGCCGGCGGCGTGATGCTGTTCCTGATCGCGCTGGAGATGGTGTTCGAGAAGCGCACCCAGCGCCGCGAGGACCGCGCCGCCAAGGTGACGGAGATGGAGGCGGAGGACGTCTCGATCTTCCCCATGGCGATGCCGATGATCGCGGGGCCGGGATCGATCGCGTCGGTGATGCTGCTGATGGCGCGCAACGACGGGATCGAGCGCAGCCTGGTCGTGCTGGGCGCGATGTGGCTCAACCTGCTGCTGACGCTCGCGGCGCTGCTGGCGGCTGGCAGCCTGATGCGCGTGCTGGGGCCGAAGATCGAGGCGGTGATTACCCGCCTGCTCGGCGTGCTGCTGGCGGCGCTCGCGGTGCAGTTCGTGATCGACGGGCTGCAATCGCAGTTCCACTGATCCTCACCGGAATTTCACTCGATCCGGAATGCCCT
>JAYRJH010000496.1:0-1879 GCA_041906415.1 Sphingomonas sp.
CGCCCGCCACCAGCAGCAGGCTGGTCGCGGCGAGCAGCTTCAGCCCGCCCGCGCCGCCGTCAATCGCGCCCGCGCCGAAGATCAGCAGCGGGATGGCGAGCGGCAGCATCACCAGCCCGGCGATCGCGCCCGCGCCGCGCAGCCCCGCGACCAGGGCCCCCGTCGCCACCGCCAGCGCGGCGAGGCCGGGCGTGCCGAGCGCAAGCCCGATCTCCACCGTCAGCAATGTGTGTCCCGGCAGATCGAGCAGCCCGGCGGCGACGATGGCGGCGATCATCAGCGGCGGCGCGAAGGCGAGCCAGTGCGCCGCGATCTTCCCCGCCGCCACGCCCGCCGGCGAAAGGCCGCGCATCGCGAGCTGATCCAGCACGCCGGAATCGAGATCGGGCGCGACCAGCCGCTCGACCGGCAGCAACGCCGCGAGCAGCGCCGCCGCCCAGATCACCCCGCCGCCGATCCGCGCGAGCAGCGTCTGGTCCGGCCCGACGGCGAAGGGAAAGAGGATCGCGGCGAGCAGGAAGAAGGCGACGATCAATGTCGCGCCGCCGGAGGAATAGGCGCGGCGCAGGTCGCGCAGGATCAGCGCGATCACAGCCGCATCTCCCGCGCGTCCGCCAGCGCGAGCGGCTGGTGCGTCGCGATCAGCGCGATTCCGCCGTGCGCGCGGTGGCTCGCGATCCGTTCCTCCAGTCGCGCCACCGCCGCGCTGTCGAGGCCGTTGGCCGGTTCGTCGAGCAGCCAGATGTCCGCGCCGCTCGCCAGCACGCGGGCGAAGCCGACGCGGCGGCGCTGGCCGGTGGAGAGCAGCCGCACCGGCACGTCCGCGAGCGGGGCTAGCTCCAGCGCCTCCAGCGCGCGCGCCACGCGTGCCGGGGCGTCCGGTTGCGCGTCCAGCCGCGCCCAGAAGGCCAGCGCGTCGGCCACGTTGCGCTCGGCGTCCAGCGCCGGGGCTTCGGCGAGCAGCGCGCGGGCGCCTTCATGCGCGACGCTGCCCGCGACGGGGGAGAGCAGTCCGGCGGCGACGCGGATCAGGCTCGATTTGCCGACGCCGTTCGGCCCGCTGACGACCAGGGCCTCGCCCGCGCCGAGCGCGAAGGAGAGATGCTCGAACAGGGTCCGCCCGCGCCGCGCGCAGGCGACGGCCTCGAACGCCAGATGCGCGCTCAATCCGTCACCGCCTCTTCCAGCGCGTGCATGTCGTCGTCCGACAGGCCGAAATGGTGGCCGATCTCGTGGATGGTGACATGCGCCACCAGATCGTCCAGCCGCACCCCCGTCTCGCACCATTCGGCGAGGATCGCCTGGCGATAGAGGAAGATGCGATCGGGCAGCATGCCGGAATCCATCGAGGATTTCTCCCCGATCGGGCGGCCGTGATACAGGCCGGTCAGGTCCAGCGGATGCTCGATCCCCATGGCGGCGAGCGTCTCGTCGTCGGCATATTCCTCCACCGCCAGCACCACGTCGTCCAGATGCGCTCGGAACTGCGCGGGCAGGCGCGCGATCACGCGGCGCGCATGCGCCTCGATCGCGTCCGCCGAGGGGGCTTCCCCCATCGCCTCTTGCCCGTCCATCGGCTTGGCCATACCCGTGTCGGATCAGGAGCGGAAGGGGATGGAGAGATGGTCGAGGCGCTGAGCGAGGCGGAGCGGGCGGATGCGCTCGATGGCCTGCCCGACTGGGATTACGACGATGCGCGCGACGCCATCACGCGCTCGATCGCGTTCACCGACTTCGCGGAGGCCTTCGGCTTCATGGCGCAGGTGGCGCTGATCGCGGAGAAGATGGATCACCACCCCGAATGGACCAATGTGTGGAACCGGGTGGAGATATTGCTCACCACCCATGACGCGGGCGGTCTTTCGGCGCGCGATATCGA
>JAYRJH010000497.1:0-1870 GCA_041906415.1 Sphingomonas sp.
ATCGGCGCGGCGGGATCGTCATGGTCCCGCCGCGCTTCTTTGGAGCCTCCGGAGGCGCCCGCGCGTTAGGCTATGGGCGGATGTGCAGGGGACCAGGATGGCCGAGCGACATTTCTCCACGCTGCCGGAGCTTTATCGGGAGGAGGAAGCCGACGAATCCCTGCGGACGCCCGGCTTCAGCCCCGCTTTCGTCCCCGGCGAAGGGCCGGTCGGCGCGCCGCTGATGTTTGTCGGCGAACAGCCCGGCGATCAGGAAGACCGGCTGGGCCACCCCTTCGTCGGCCCCGCCGGGCGGATGCTGGATCGATGCCTGGCCGAGATCGGGGTCGATCGCCGGAAGCAGTTCGTGACCAATGCGGTCAAGCGCTTCAAGTTCACCCTGCGCGGCAAGCGCCGCCTTCATCAGACGCCCAATGCGGGCGACATAGACCGCAGCCGCTGGTGGCTCAGGGAGGAGGTGCGGCTGGTGAAGCCCACCGTGGTCGTCGCGCTGGGTCGGACGGCGCTGCGCGCGCTCGACGGGATTTCCGCCAAGGCGGATCGCGGCGTGCTGCTGTCCTGGGAGGGGCGGACCCTGCTCGCCACGATCCACCCCAGCTACCTGCTGCGTCTGCGCGATCGGCGCGATGAGGAGGAAGCGCGCTTTCGCGAGGATCTGCGCGTCGCCGCGCGCGGGGCGGGATGTCAGGCCTAGTTCTCCCGCCTTTTGGGAATGACGCTGATCTTCCCGCCGCGCTCGATTGTGGCGAGGGTGACGTCCTCGATGGCGTCCACCTGCTCCATTCGCAGGCCCTCCATCAGATCCTGCTCGCTGATCCCGTGCCGCAGCATCGCCTGCTCGTGGAGCTTTCCGTCGCGCACCAGCACCGCCGGCCGGCCCTTCGCGAACAGGGACAACAGGTTCGACCTCACCGTCGCCAGCGCCACCAGCCGGTGGAGGAGAACCAGCAGCAGCGTGGCCGCCAGCGTCTGGATGAATGGCGCCCTGCCCGTCATCGTGCGGCTGATGTTCGATCCCACCACGATCGACACGATGATGTCGAGCGGGCTGAGATCGGAGAATGTGCGTCGGCCGGCGATGCGAATGCAAAGCAGCCCGAAGACGAACAGGATCGCCGCCCGCGCGCAGAATTGCGCGATCGAGCCGGAGGCGTCGTCGGGGCCGATGATCTGGTGCAGCCAATCGATCATCCGCGCCTCAGCTCGGAAGCACCGCCATCGCAGCGGCGGCGGCGGCCATCACGGCAGTCGCCAGCCAGCCGAAGAATTTCAGCGTCGGCGATGCGACGAAATCGTCCATGATGCTGCGCTTCGACACGACGATCATCAGCCCGATCAGGATGGGCACCGCCGCGACGCCGTTGATGACGGCGCTCCAGAACAGTGCCTTCATTGGGTTGATCGGGGACCAGTCGATCCCCACGCCCAGCGCCATGCCAAGCGCGATTACGAAATAAAAGGCCTTGGCCCGGTGCGGCTTGTGTTCGAGGCTCGCGTTCCAGCCGCCGATCTCGCACACCGCATAGCCCGATGCGCCGGCCAGGACGGGCACGGCGAGCAGCCCGGTGCCGATGATGCCCAGGCTGAAGGTGGCGAAGGCGAGATGGCCCGCGATCGGCTTCAGCGCCTGCGCCGCATCGGCCGCGCTCTGGATATCGGTCTTGCCCGCGCTGTGGAGCGTGAAGGCGGTGCCGAGCATGATCGCCAGCGCCACGACGTCGGAAACCGCCATGCCGGCGAACGTATCCCACCTGATGCGGTTGAATGCGTCGTCCGCCTGCCCGTTCTTCTCGGTCAGCGGCTCGCGCTTGTCCGACTGATCGATCTCCTCCACCTCCTGCGCCGCCTGCCAGAAGAAGAGATAGGGGCT
>JAYRJH010000035.1:0-13181 GCA_041906415.1 Sphingomonas sp.
GGGCCAGGCCAATCGGTCCTTTCCGCTGGGTAATATCCGCGAGGACGGCAAGGCGGTCGGCGTCACGGCGGGCCGCACCCTGTCATCGGCGCAGGAGGTCGGACTTCTGACCGTGCGCTCTGCCTCCGGCTCTCCCGTCTATCTGCGCGACGTTGCCAGCGTAACGCAGGGGCCGCGCGAGGATCAGGCGCGGGCGTGGCGCTGGGCGAAGGAGGAAAACGGCAAGTGGAATAGCGCCCCCGCTGTCAGCATCGCCTTCGCCAAGCGCGCCGGGGCCAATGCCGTGGTCGTCTCCGATGCCATCCTCGAGCGTGTCGAGAGCCTGAAAGGCAAGCTGATCCCCGATGACGTCACGGTCGCCGTCACCCGCAACTATGGCGAGACGGCGAACGAGAAGGCCAACGAACTGCTGTTCCACCTCGCGCTGGCGACCGTCTCCATCGTCGTGCTGATTGGGTTCGCGATCGGTTGGCGCGAGGCGGGCGTGACCGCCGTGGTCATTCCGACGACGATCCTGCTGACCATGTTCGCCTCGAACCTCATGGGCTATACGATCAACCGCGTCAGCCTGTTCGCGCTGATCTTCTCGATAGGCATTCTCGTCGACGACGCGATCGTCATGATCGAGAATATCGCCCGGCATTGGGCGATGGACGATGATCGCAGCCGCACCCAGGCAGCGATCGAGGCGGTGGCCGAGGTCGGCAACCCCACTGTGGTGGCGACGCTGACCGTGGTCGCCGCGCTGCTGCCGATGCTGTTCGTTTCCGGTCTGATGGGGCCCTATATGGCCCCGATTCCGGTCAACGCCTCGGCGGCGATGATCTTTTCCTTCTTCGTAGCGGTCGTGATCGCCCCGTGGCTGATGATCCGTTTCGCTAGGCAGACGCTCGAAAAGGGGCATGGCCATGATGAAAGCGGCGGCAGGCTGGGGCAGCTCTATGCCCGCGTCGCGCACCGCGTGATCGATACGAAGAAGTCCGCCCGCAATTTTCTGATCGCGGTGGGCGTGGCGACGCTGGTTGCCTGCTCGATGTTCTACTTCAAGGCCGTGACCGTGAAGCTGCTGCCCTTCGACAACAAGTCGGAGGTCCAGGTCGTGGTCGACATGCCCGAAGGCACCGCGCTCGAAGGTACGGGCCGCGTGCTGGAAGATATCGCCGGCGTGGTGCGGGGCTTGCCCGAAGCGACGGCAATGGAGGCCTATGTCGGCACGTCCGCGCCGTTCAACTTCAACGGCCTTGTCCGCCATTATTTCCTGCGCTCGCAGCCCGAGCAGGGCGATGTGATGGTGACGCTGCGCCCCAAAGGGGATCGCAGCCGGTCCAGCCATCAGATTGCGCTCGACCTGCGCCAGCGGCTGAAGGCGCTGCGCTTGCCCAATGGCGCATCTATCAAGGTGGTCGAGACGCCTCCAGGCCCGCCCGTCCTCGCGACCCTGCTGGCCGAGGTTTATGGCCCCGACGAAGTCACGCGCCAGAAGACAGCGACCGAGCTGGAAAAGATCTTCCGGTCCATCCCCTTCATCGTCGACGTGGACAACAGCTTCGGCGAGGCGCGCCCGAAGCTCCGCCTCGACGTGCAGCGCGACCGGCTCGATTATTACGGCCTTTCACAGCGGCAGGTCGCCGACAGCATCGGTATGCTCATGGGGAGTCAGACTGTCGGCTACGCGCCGCGCGGCGATGGCCGCAGCCCACTCCCGATCACCATCGCGCTGGAACAGAAGGACCGGAGCTGGACGCAGGCCCTGTCGAGTACGCCGGTTGCACAGACGCCGGGCGGTCAGCTTATCGACCTCGGCGCCGTGGTCGAAGCCCGCACCGAGGCGGGCAGTCCCGCGATCTTCCGCCGCGACGGCCGCTATGCCGACATGGTCACGGCAGAACTGGCCGGAGCCTATGAAGCGCCGATCTACGGCATGATCGAAGTGAACCGCGCGGTCGATGCCTATGACTGGGCGGCGAAGGGCCTGCGGAAGCCGGAGATACGTCTCAATGGTCAGCCCGGGGACGAAAGCGTGCCGTCCCTGCTCTGGGACGGCGAATGGGAAATCACCTGGGTTACGTTCCGTGACATGGGCGGCGCCTTCATGGTCGCGCTGCTGGCCATCTACATCATCGTCGTCGCGCAGTTCAAAAGCTTCCGTCTGCCGCTCGTGATCCTGACACCCGTGCCGCTCACCCTGGTCGGGATCGTCATCGGCCACATGCTGTTCCGCGCGCCGTTCACGGCGACCTCGATGATCGGGTTCATCGCGCTTGCCGGCATCATCGTGCGCAACTCGATCCTGCTGGTCGACTTTATCCGCCATTCGGCCACGCCGGACAAATCGCTGCGCGACGTGCTGCTGGAAGCCGGCACGATCCGGTTCAAGCCGATCGTCCTCACGGCCGCCGCGGCGATGATTGGCGCGGCCGTGATCCTGACCGATCCGATCTTTCAGGGATTGGCGATCTCGCTGCTGTTCGGCCTTGCGTCCTCGACGCTGCTGACCGTGCTGGTTATTCCGGCCATTTACATCGTGCTTCGAGATGATGGGAAACCCGCGACCAGATGATGCCCCTTGATACGCCCCTTGCGCAACTCGCCCAGCACGCCGCCCATGCGGCGAGTGTGCTGAAGCTGCTCGCCAATGAACAGCGCCTGCTGATCTTGTGCCGGCTGACCCAGGGCGAGTTCTCCGTGAACGCGATGGTGGAACTGTGCGGGCAATCCCAGTCCAGCGTATCGCAACATCTTGGCAAGCTGCGTGAAGGCGGGCTGGTCAAGACTCGGCGCGAGGCGACGACGATCTATTACAGTCTGGCCGATGATGGCGTTCGCCAGTTGATCGACATGCTCTGCGATCGCTTCGGACCCGGCGCTGGACAATCCTGAGACATCCGGTCCAACGAGAATGACGCAGGATAGGCAGGCCCGTTCCGAGATACTGGCCGAGACCGCTTCGACATAGATTTTGAGAAGTGTTCAGGCACCGGGAGCGGGAAGGTGGTTTTCGGGCGTTGGTGGCCGCTTTGTCTCGACAGCGAAGTTTTGAGGGGAAGAGGCTGTGAAGATCGCGACAGCAATCGGGGCCGCGCTGGCGGCGACATTTGGGGCTTCTGGGCCTTCATGGTCACAGGATGAGGACGCAATTTCCGTGTCGACGGGAAGCGAGGCATGGGAGGAAAGCTATAGCGTCAAAATCTCCCAAGAGTTTCGGTGCAGATCGGCCAGCGCGGTATTTGATGCGGAGATTTCCCGCGATGGTGTCAGGAGCCTTGCCTTGGCCGTTAACGGCAAGAAGGTTACGGCGAACGATGTTGCTAAGATCGTTGCAGATGTGAACAGACAGGGAGGATTCTCCTATGTCGGCTTTGTCTGCACGCCCGACTTTTACGCATTTACGTTCTACCCCAACGATCAGGGGCACGGACAACCCTACATTTATCAAGGTCGCGTGCGGAGCAATTAAGGGCCATTATCTTGTCACTGGCGCGGTAGCACCGGTTCCCACTCGGACGGTGCCGTGCGCCAGCCCCAGGCGCATATTCCAAGCATGAAGAGATTGGCGCCAAAATCGAGCGCCATCCAGCGGGTGAGCGCCGGGACGACAAAGACAAAATAATAATTGAACCAGAAAAACGGCAGCAGTGCTGCGCCATAGATTGCGAAGGTCCGCCGCGTCCATCGGCTGAAAGCAATGAACAGCCCGCCAAGCACGGCCTGCGCGCCGAAACAGCCGATCAGGAGGGCACTTGTGGGGCTCAGATGCTGATAGGCGGGATTAATCGTCAGCCGCTCGACCATCTGTGGTGTGGCCAGACACCAGCCGCCTAGGATCAGGAATGGAAGCGCGAGAAGACGCTGGGGCCAGGCATTATGGTTCATCGTGGTGACCTAACACGGAGAGCTGCATTATTGATAGTTGTGCGCGCGCAAGCGCGGCGGCCTACCCGCGGCCGTCGCTACTCGCGATTTCTGCTGCGCAGCCGTAGTAGTCACCCGATATATTCGTTCACGTCATGGGTGATACCAACCTGCATTGATCATGACCCATGCGCCCATTTGCGGCGGCCGATGGTCATGATGCGCCAAGGCTGATCGACGAGTTTGTTCCAAGCCTCGCAGCAGTGGTCGACGATGTTGTCGTAGGAGGTGAAGACGCGGTTTGAGAGCCAGTTGTCGCGCATGAACTGCCAGATATTCTCGACCGGGTTGAGTTCGGGACATTTGGCCGGAAGCGGGACAATTGTGATGTTGCCGGGGACTTGGAGCTTGCCAGTGGTGTGCCATCCGGCCTGATCCATCAGCACGAGAGCGTGAGCGCCCGGCGCGATGGCGAGCGATATTTCAGCAAGGTGCAGTCCCATGGTTTCGGTGTTGCAGAAGGGCAGGACGAGCCCTGCGCCCTTGCCGTGTTCCGGGCAGATCGCGCCGAAGATGTAGGCCGATTTCGTCCGTTGGTCTTTCGGTGCCGAAGGCCGGGTTCCGCGTCTCGCCCAGCGCCGCGTGATCTTGTTCTTTTGACCAACGCGGGCTTCGTCCTGGAACCATATCTCTATGGGCGTGCCCTTCGGGAGCGCTGCTCTGACTTTTGCCAGCTTGGCAGCGAAGCCCCCCTTTTGAATGCCTCCATGGCATGCTCGTTCTGGGCATGATGGCGAGGCCGCGCGGTGAGCTTCACGTAGCCCAGCTTCTTCAACTCGCGGCTGATGGTGGTCTCATCGAGCGAGACCGCAAATTCGTCATGGAGCCACTGGGCCAGATCGATCAGCCGCCAGCGCACCACCCCGTGGATTGCCGGGATCGGGCCGCTCTCGACAACATCGACCAGTGCCTGGCGCTGCACATCGTTCAGCCGCGAACGGGGGCCAGGCGCCTTGCCATCCAGTAGTCCATCGGGCCCCCGGGCATTGAACCGGATCACCCAGTCCCGCACGATCTGAAGCCCAACTCCACCGATCCGAGCCGCGACACTCCGGCTCCCGCCGTCGTAAATCTCGGCCAAAGCCAACAGCCGCCGCGCCTGGTTCGCGCTCTTCGTCGTGCGCGACAACCGTCGCAGCGCTGCCCCGTCAAAATCTTCCCGCAAGCCGATCGCTGATCCCATGGACACGCCCTCCAAAGTCGCAGCCCCATAGATTCAGATTTTCACCGCCTTGGGAATCCCCCGTGAGTCAGCCTCCGCGCAGGTTGGTATAAGGCGGCGAGCAGCGCTTCCATTGAAGAAGCGGCATTGAAGCGTGAGAGTGTCTCACGCATTCTGGCATTGACATACATGGCATCCTCCTTGGGTTGTGTTGGCCGTGCACCGGCAAACGTGCCAGAAGAAGCCGTTGTGATACCTATGGGAGATAGGGGGCATTCACAGCCGTCAGCCAGCGCTATGGCTGACGCGTGAGGCTGCTAGGGCAATCGTGGATTCGCTGTTTCGAAAACCTGGCTCAGGATCCGCGACACCGCCGCCGGTATTATTCTCCTGCGAAACCTGCGCGGAACCGTTCGGCAATCGTTAGTCTGAAGCATCGTTACGATGTCCCACGCAATTTGGTGTTCTGACATTCGACTGCCTCCTCACGCCATCGTGCCGATGGTTCGCCGGAACCGCGCCAACGCAATGGCGAAGAAGATCGCGCCGATAGCAATGATAGCCAGGAACTGGGGCCAGACCACGTCAAAGCCCGCGCCCCGGTAAAGGATGGCCTGCGCCATCTTCACGAAATGGGTGGTGGGCGCGGCCAACATGACCGTCTGGACGAACTCCGGCATGCTTTCGCGCGGCGTCGAACCGCCGGACAGCATCTGCAACGGCAGCAGCACCAGCATCAGCAACAAGCCGAACTGCGGCATGGAGCGCGCGATCGTCCCCATGAAGATGCCGATGGAGGTCGTGGCGAACAGGTGCAGCCCCGCTCCGGCGAGGAACAGCGCGATCGACCCTTCGACGGGAACGGACAGTACCCCTTCCACCATCACGAAAAGCGCGAAAGCGCAGGCGACCAGGACAACGAGCCCCATGGCCCAGACCTTGCTGGCCATGATCTCGAACGGCGTCACCGGCATCACTAGCAGGTGTTCGATCGTGCCGTGCTCGCGCTCGCGGATCAGGGCCGCGCCCGTCAGCACGATCGACAGCATGGTGACGCTGTTGATGATTTCCATGACCGCGCCGAACCAGCTTTGCGCCAGCGTAGGATTGAACCGCACGCGCAGCGCCAGCTCGACCGGGACCGGCGTGCTCGCACGCGTGCCTTTCATGAATTCGGCAACTTCGCCCTGCACGATCTGCTGGATGTAGCCGCCGCCCGTGAAAGCCTGGCTCATCCGCGTAGCGTCAACGTTGAGCTGCAAGCCGGGTTGGCGTCCCGCAAGTACGTCTCGCTGAAAATCGGGCGGGATGTCGAGAGCGAACGTATAGCGCCCGGCATCCAGCCCCTTGTCCACTTCGTTCAGTCCCACGATCGAAGGGGGCGTGAAGTGCGGCGGATAAAAGGCGCCGGTTATCCGGCTGGAAAGCTGCGACTGGTCTTCATCGACGATCGCGATAGGCGCCTTGTGCAGCGTTTCCGGCATGGCGGTTGCCGCGACGTAGATCCCCACCGAGAACGAATAGAGGATCAGGAACAGCATCATCGGATCGCGCCACAGGCTGCGCAGTTCCTTGATGCCGAGCCGGTAGATGTTGGCCGCGTGGCGCATATCAGCTCTCCTGCTTACGCAGCAACGCGACACACAGCGCCAGGATGACGGGAAACGTCGCGAACAGCACGAGAAGGTCAGGCCAGAGGTCGGCGAAGCCCAGCCCCTTGGAAAAGACGCCGCGGCAGATGGTGACGAACCAGGTCGCGGGATATATCGATCCGATCACCGCGCCCGCCCCCTCGAGCGAGGACACCGGGTTGATCAGGCCGGAAAACTGCACGGCGGGCAGGATCGTGCCGATGGCGGTGGCGAACATCGCGGCAATCTGGCTGCGCATGAAGATGGAGAACAGCAGGCCGATGGCCGTCGCCGACAGCGTATAGAAGAGAGCGCCCAGCGTCATCGCGAGGAAACTGCCCGTCAACGGCACACCGAACATCGTGACGGCGAGGAACACCAGCAAGACATAGTTCAGCATGGCGAGCGCGACATAGGGAAGCTGCTTGCCCAGCAGGAATTCCACCTTGCTGATCGGCGTCACGTAGAAATTGACGATGGAACCCAGCTCCTTTTCCCGCACCACGCTCAAAGCCGTCAGCATCGCCGGGAACAAGAGCAGCATCATCGGAATCACGGCCGGCGCGATGGCTACAAGGCTTTTCACGTCCGGATTGTAACGATAGCGCAGCTCGATATTGACGAGACCCATCGATGGCCGCGCACCTGTTTCCTGCACGGCCATTTCACTGAGCCAGTGGGCATGCAGGGCCTGGACATAGCCTTGCACGGTCTCGGCCCGCTGCGGCATGGCGCCATCGACCCATACACCGATCTGCACCGGCACGCCCCGGCGCAGGTCGCGCGCGAAATTGGGCGGAATCTCCAGGGCCACGCTCAGTTCGCCCGAGCGCATCCGCCGGTCCAACTGGCTATAGTCGGTGATCGGCGGCCGTTCGATGAAATAGCGCGATCCGGCCAGGTTGAGGACGTAGTTCTCGCTGGTGGTCGTGCCGTCGCGGTCCAGCACGGCGAACGGCAAGTCCTCCACGTCCATGCTGATGCCATAGCCCATGATGAACATCAGGATGACGCTGCCCAGCAGGGCCAGGGTGGCGCGGATGGGATCGCGGCGCAATTCCAGCCCTTCGCGCCGGGCATAGCTCATCATCCGGCGCCGCATGAACCATGGGGAGCGGGCCGGTGCAGCCGAAATGTCCTGATCGGCCGCGGCAGGCGCGCCCGCAGGAACCGGATCGTCCCTCTTTTCTGTCGGCGTCTCGCCGCTCGCATCCTGAAGATAGGCGATGAACGCTTCTTCCAGGTCCGCCGCGCCGCGGTTCTCGACAATGGCGGCGGGGGTGTCGCTGACCAGCACCTTGCCCGCATGCATCAGCGATATGCGGTCGCACCGCTCCGCTTCGTTCATGAAGTGCGTGGAAATGAAGATCGTCACCTTGTCGCGCCGGGACAGGTCGATCATCATCTGCCAGAACTGGTCCCGCGCGATCGGATCGACGCCGGACGTCGGTTCATCCAGGATCAGCATTTCCGGCTTGTGGATCATGGCGACGGCTAGGCTGAGCCGCTGGCGCTGGCCCAGCGGCAAGGCGCCGGGCAACGCATCCATGATGCCATCCAGGCCGAACCGCTGCGCCATTTCCCTCACGCGGGCCGGCACTTCCCCGGCGGGAACATGGAAGAGCTGGGCATGCAGCTCGAGGTTCTGCCGGACCGTCAGTTCCGAGTAGAGCGAGAAGGCCTGGCTCATATAGCCAACGCGCCGGCGCGTCGCCATGTCGTCATTCTCGACCTCGCGGCCGAACAGCCAGGCCTGGCCTTCGCTGGCTTTCAGCAGGCCGGTCAGCATCTTCATGGTGGTCGACTTGCCGCAGCCGTTGGAGCCGAGGAATCCAAAGATCTCGCCGCGCTCGATGCGAAAATCGACATGATCGACTGCCGTGAAATCACCGAAACGCATGGTGAGCCCCTGCGCCTCGATGGCGATCTCGGCCTCGCCGCCGTCGCTGCGCGGCGGAATCTCCACCGGCTTGTGCCCGCGGCGGCGCTCCTCGGGAAGCATCGAGATAAACGCCTGTTCCAGCGACTGTTCGCCGGTGCGTGCATAGAAGTCGGCTGCGGTGCCGGTGGCCAGCACCTTTCCCGCGTCCATCGCGATTAGCCAGTCGAAGCGTTCGGCCTCTTCCATATAGGCCGTGGCGACCAGCACGCTCATGTGCGGGCGGTTCGCGCGGATGCGGTCGATCAGATCCCAGAATTGCGCGCGCGACATGGGATCGACGCCGGTTGTCGGCTCATCCAGCAGCAGGAAATCGGGATCGTGGATGAGCGCGCAGCACAAGCCGAGCTTCTGCTTCATGCCGCCCGAAAGCTTGCCCGCCGGGCGCTTGCGGAACGGCGCGAGGCCCGTGCTTTCGGTGAGGTCGGCAATGCGGCGCTCGCGTTCGGCCGCGTCCTGCCCGAACAACCGCCCGAAGAATTCGAGATTTTCGTCGATGGAGAGCGTAGGATAGAGGTTCTTGCCCAGCCCCTGCGGCATATAGGCGATGCGCGGACACACGGCGTTGCGGTGGCGGGCCTCGGCCATGTCGCCGCCCAGCACCTCGACCCGGCCCTCCTGGATGGCTCGCGCGCCCGCGATCAGGGAAAACAGGCTGGACTTGCCGACGCCGTCCGGGCCGATCATCGCCACCATGCGCCCGGCGGGGATTTCAAGATTCACATCATCGAGCGCCAGCACCTTGCCGTAATGCAGGCTCACGCCCGAAACGCGGGCGACAGCTTCCGTCATTGCGGCACGTTGACGGTCAGTTTCGCGGGCCATTCGGATTTCGGATCGATCCGCACATAGGCCATGCCCGGAAGGCCGGTCTTGACCTGGGTGATATAGCGATCGAGCAACTTGCGATCGATCTGCGCCTTCACGCGGAACATCAGTTTCTGGCGCTCGCTTTGCGTCTCCACCGTCTTGGGCGTGAACTGGGCCACATCGGCAACGAAGCTGACTTTCGCAGGGATCGCACGATCCGGAAGCGCATCGAGCACGATGCGTACATCGCTGCCCAGCGCCACCTTGCCCGCGACCGTTTCCGGCAGGAAGAAGGTCATGTAGACGTCGCCCAGATTGACCAGGTTGAGCACGCGCCCGCCGCCACCCACGACTTCGCCCGGCTGGGCGACGCGATATTGCACGCGGCCGGCCGTCGGCGCCTTGAGGTCGCTGTCGCGGATATCGGCCTCGATCCGCTGGATGGTGGCGCGCACGGCATCGACCTGCGAACGCGCGCCGATCACCTGGTTGCGCGCCGTCGTGATCGCCGCGTCGACGGCCGCGAGTTGGGCGCGAGCGGCCTCCACTGCCGCCGCCGCGCCTTCGACGCGGGCCTGATCGTCATCCCGTTCCTGCACGGCGGTCGCACCTTCTCGCGCCAGCGTTTCCGATCGCGCCAGCCGCTTGCGCGCCGCGTTCAGCTCCGCCTCACGCTGGCGGACGCCGGCGAGAGCCGCCGCCCGGTTGCTCTGCTGCTGCGCGACCTGGCTGGTCGCGATCTGGATGCCGTTCAGCGCCTGCGCCAGTTGCGCTTCGGCTTCGGCCCTCTGGGCACTCAGCACGTCCGTATCCATATGGGCGACGACTTGCCCCGCCTGCACGAACGCGCCTTCGTCGACCAGGATTTCGCGGATGCGGCCGGGCGATTTGGCGGAAACGTCGATTTCAACCGCTTCGATCCGGCCGTTACCGCCGACGATGCCTTCGGGCAAATCGCCGGGCTTGAGCACCTGCCAAAGGAGCAGAGCTACAACGACGAGCGCCGCCGCGATGCCGCCCCTGATGAGCCATGTCTTCCGGGACGCCGTCATCGCCTGTGTTCTCCGCCTTGATCGTTGCTGTCGTGGACGACTTCGGCGGGAAAGCCCCCGCCAAGCGCCGCGTAGAGGGCTATGCCGCTCGCCAGATGAGCGCGGCGCAACTGGATCAGCGCCTGTTCGGTGTCGAAAAGGTCGCGTTGCGCGTCCAGCACTTCCAAATAGGCCGAACGCCCGTTGTCGAACCGCAACCCGGCCAGCCGAGCCCGTTCGCGCAAGGCGTCCAGCGAGCTGCGCGCGGTGTCGATCCGCAACGCCAGTTGCCGGCGCCGGACCAGCGCGTCGGAAACATCACGAAACGCGCCCTGCACGGTCTTTTCATAGCTGGCCACGGCTTCGACCTGCCGCGCTTTCGCCAGATCGAGGTTGCCGGAAAGGCGGCCCGCATTGAACAGCGGCAGGGCGATCGTCGGGGTGAAGCTCCACGCGCGGCTCCCGTCGCCGAACAGCCCGTCGAGATCGGAACTCGCCGTGCCGAAGGCACCCGTCAGGCTGATATTGGGAAAGAACGCCGCCCGCGCCGCGCCGATATCGGCGTTGGCCGCCCGCAATTGATATTCCGCCGCCACGATATCAGGCCGGTTGACCAGAAGGTCGGAGGGCAAGCCCGGCGGAAGGGCGATATCCGGTCCGGTTTCGGCAAGACCGAGGGGCCCAGGCACGATCTCCACGGGCCGCCCGACCAGCAGCGCCAGCGCGTTGCGGTTCACGTCGCGGTCCTGCTCAAGCGCTTGCAGCGCATCCTGCGCCTGCGCCAGCAGCAACTGCGCCTGGGTCATTTCGAGCTTCGAGCCGGACCCGACTTCATAGCGGCGGCGCATGATCCGCAGTGAGTCCTCGCGCGTGACGATCGTCCGCCGGGCAAGCGCGAGGCGTTCCTCATATTCGCGCTCCAGCAGATAGCCATTGGCGACCTGCGCGATCAGGCCGGTGGCAACGGCGCGCTTCGCCTCTTCCGTCGCCAGATAACGATTGCGCGCGGCGTCGTTCAGGTTGCGCAGACGGCCCCAGAAATCGATTTCCCAGCTCGCGCTCACCTGCGCGGTGACCTGCTTGATGTCATAGCTCTGCGTGCCTGCGCCCGGCAGGCTGATGATGGAACGACCCCGCGTGCCGGTGCCGACGGCGTTGAGTTCGGGATAGAGCGCCGATCCCTCGATACGCCAGGCCGCGCGCGCCTGATCGACGCGGGCCGCGGCGATACGGATATCGCGGTTGTTCTCCAGCGCGGCCGCGATCAGCACACGCAGATGCTCTTCCCGGAAGAAATCATGCCAACCGATCCGCGCGATGGACGCGCCCAGCGCGGCTGGCGCGGGATAGTCCTGCGGCACCGGCTGGGCCGGCCGGACATTGGGCGGCGCGAAGGAACAGCCGGACAGGAAAGATGGCACGATCATCGCCGCCATGACGGCCCGGAACCCGCATAAACGGCCAGTAATATGAGCGCTGCGAGCCATCTAGTCCGGTTCCATTCTGGTTCAAACAGGCGGTACGCCTATGGGCAAGCACCTCTCCGGACTATTAGTATCTACACTTAGTGGTTTTGATATTGCCCGGTATCACTTGCCGATCAAGCGCGAAAGCTGGAATGAAGCAGCGATGGGCCGCGAGCGATTCATGAAAGATGACGGCGCCGCATCGGGAACCGGCTCGCGTCTGCCTGCCCGCGATCCCAGGGGAGGAAGGCCGCCACAGGAGGTCGCAGCCCGGCTTGGACATCATATCCTCGAGACGGCGCTTGCCCAATTCATCGCCGGCGGCGTCGAGGGTACGAGTATGGAAGCTATCGCCGCCGCCGCACAGACATCGAAGCGAACGCTCTATTCCCGCTTCGGCTCAAAGCTCGCCCTGCTCGTCGCCGCCATGGAACACAGCCTTGCCCGCTATCTCGATCCGATCGCGGCATCGGTCCCTCGAGGAAGCACCCGCAAAAAAATCGCCTATATCGCTCGCAGGATGCTCGACCTGTCGCTTCAAGGCGATGTCGTGGGCATCGAAGCGCTCATCATCTGGCTGGCAAACCACAATCCGGGCATGATGCGGGCACAGCCCGCGATCGGCACCCAGTTCGGCATCGATCTGATGCAGACGATCCTTGCCGAGGCGAGCGAACCGAACAGCGAGGAAGCAGGCGATCTTCCGTTCCTCGCTGCTTTTCTCTTCGACGCGCTGGTCACCGTGCCGCGCCAGCGCATCCTGCAGCGCCATGATCTGCACAACACCACCCGGACAAAGGCTGCCTATATCGAGCGAGCGCTCGACCTCATGGCAAAGGCCATTCCGTTCCTGAACGAAGGGCGCGGTAACCGCCTCACATCCTGAAGCCCTCGCCAAGATAGCGATGCCGGACTTCGGGGTTGTCGAGTACCGCTTCTGGGCCGCCCTCGAACAGCATCCTGCCCTGATCGATGATATAGGCCCGCTCGACCAGTTCGAGCATCTCATGCACATTGTGGTCGGTCAGAAGGATCGCCACGCCTTCTCGCTTGAGCTTTCGCACCATCGCCTTGACGTCGGCGATCGACATGGGATCGATGCCCGCGAACGGTTCATCGAGCAGGATGACCGAGGGCGCTGCCGCCATGGCCCTGGCGATCTCGCAGCGCCTGCGTTCCCCGCCGGACAACCGCTGTGCGGGAACGTCGCGAATGTGGGCGATATTGAAC
>JAYRJH010000498.1:0-519 GCA_041906415.1 Sphingomonas sp.
AGAGCGACGACATCGCGGTATCGCCGCGCAAGGTGGCGCAGTTCACATCGACGAACGGGCCTTCGATCTGGTGACGGCTTTTCTTGAGCTCATGGATGCGCCGCGCCAGCTGCGACTTGCCGGCCCCTGTCGGGCCCATCAGCAGGAACGGTGCTTTCGAATTGATGGCGACCTGCTCGATGCGCTCGATCAGCTTGTTGAAAGCCGGGCTCAGCGTCGCGATGCCGGATTTGAGGAATGAGGTCGCGTCACGCTGCTCGGCCTGGAAGCGGGTGGCGATCCGATCATAGCGCGACAGATCGAGATCGATGATCCGCATCGGGCTCGTCGTGTCGCCGCGCCCTTTGCGGGGCGGCGAGAGCTGCATGAGCCGTGCCGGCACATGACGAGTCTCGGCGAGCAGGAACCAGCAGATCTGCGCCACATGCGTGCCGGTGGTGATGTTGATGAAGTACTCCTCGTTCTCGGTATCGAAGCTTTTGCCGCGGGCGAAGTCGTGCAGCGCGCCATAGACTTCTT
>JAYRJH010000498.1:528-1841 GCA_041906415.1 Sphingomonas sp.
CAGATTGAAGATGACGGGCGCCACCTGGGTCTCGGGGGAAACCTGGGCGATGTCGCGGGTGAGCCGCTCGGTCAGGCCGACCGAGTGCGTGTCGTGGATCAGCTCCAGCCGGTCGACGACGAAGTCCTCCTGCTGGCACACCGCGATGGTCGGCCGCCAGCGCTCCCAGCGGTTCTCCCATTTGCCGGTGTCGAGCGTGGTGCCGACGAAGCCGATGACGACGTTCCTTTTAGTCATGAGGACTTATACAACAAGATAATTAGCTATCCAATAATAT
Organism: Sphingomonas sp.; assembly: GCA_041906415.1. Lineage (GTDB taxonomy): Bacteria > Pseudomonadota > Alphaproteobacteria > Sphingomonadales > Sphingomonadaceae > Sphingomonas. The sequence continues at coordinate 806 of JAYRJH010000498.1, forward strand.
TGAATTTTAGGTAGAGTGCTCATCTAAAATCGAAGTCGGGGAAAATAAGTTATTAAATATATCAATGAGTTAAGAAAAATATCGCTTTGTCGAAACGAGTTGGCACGCGCGCTGCAATAGAAGTTTTCGTCAACAGAAGGACGAAGACCAATGGCAAACAAATCCGTGTTTGCATCGACGATCGGAAAGCTGCTTCCGCGTGCGAATGCCTGGAACCGTGAGAAAGCCCCGGCCTATGGCTTGGAGCCGCGCGCCGCGCTGGCGCAACTGGCCGCCACCGGGACGTTCAACCGGACCTTCTATGCCGAGCCGCGGGAGCAGCTCGCCGAGATCGTGAAGCTCGCCCGTTTCGTGGACTCCGCGTTTATCGCCAAGACGGCGATCTATGCGCGCGAAAAGGGGCACATGAAGGACATGCCGGCGGTGCTGCTGGCCATCCTCGCCACGCTCGATACGGGGGATTTCGCCAAGGCGTTTCCGCGTGTCGTGGTGAACGGCCGGATGCTGCGCAACTTCGCGCAGGTCATCCGCTCGGGCGCGGTCGGCCGCAAGTCGTTCGGTTCGCGGCCCAAGCGGCTGATCCTCGGCTGGCTGGCCCAGGCGTCGGATCAAGATATCTTGCGGGCGAGCATCGGCAACGATCCCTCGCTGGCGGATATTATCCGCATGGCGCATCCGAAGCCGCAGTCGAAGACGCGTGAAGCGCTCTATGGTTATGTGGTCGGCCGTCCCTACGACGTCGCCCTATTGCCTGAGATCGTGAAGGACCTGGAAGCCTTCAAGCGCGATCCGACGCTGCCGGTGCCCGACGTGCCGTTCCAGTTGCTGACCGCACTTCCGCTGACGCAGAAGCAGTGGGCGGCGATTGCCGAGACGGCGTCCTGGCAGACTTTGCGCCAGGGCCTCAATACCTTCGCGCGCCACGGCGTGTTCGGTATTGCCGGCATGTCGGAGCGTGTTGCCGAGCGGCTTGCCGATCCAAAGGCGATCGCCCGCGCCAAGGTATTCCCCTACCAGCTGATGGCGGCCTATGCCG
>JAYRJH010000499.1:0-1834 GCA_041906415.1 Sphingomonas sp.
GCCGCATCCCCGCCTCGCCGCCCGCGACGCGGTAGATCAGGAACGTCCCCATGAACGACCAGCGCAGCCCCGCGCCATAGCGGATCGCGTCGTCGATCTCCTCCGTCGTCGCGATGCCGTCGTTGACCAGCCACAACGCCTCGCGCCACAGGGCCTCCAGCAGGCGATCGGCGATGAATCCGTCGATCTCCTTGCGGACATGCAGGGGATGCATCCCCAAGGAGGCGTAGAAATCCGCCGCCCATCGCTTCGTCGCGTCGGACGTGGCGTCGCCGCCGCAGATCTCGACCAGAGGCAGCAGATAGACCGGGTTGAACGGATGGCCGACCACCAGCCGCTCCGGGTGCGCCATCCCCGATTGCAGCCGCGTCGGCAGCAGGCCGGAGGTGGAGGAGCCGATCACCACATCGGGCCGCGTCGCGCGGTCGATGCGGTCGAGGATGTCGATCTTGAGATCCTCGCGCTCCGGCAGGCTTTCCTGCACGAAATCGGCGTCGGCCACCGCATCCTCGACCGATGAGGCAAGGCGCAACTTGCCTTCGGCGGGCAGGCCGGAAGGGATCAGCTTCGCCCATGCCCGCTGTGCCCCGGCCAGCACCGTCTCCACCTTGCGCCCGATCTCGGGATCGGGATCGAAGATCGCCACGTCGATCCCGTTGAGCAGCAGCCGCGCCGCCCAGCCCGCGCCGATCACCCCGCCGCCGACCAGCCCGGCCTTGCGCACGCTGGCCGCCACGATCAGGCGACCTTCCTGAGCTTGAGCTTCTCGCGCACCGCCGCTGGCCCCATCACCTCGACGTTCATCGCCTCGATGATCGTGCGGGCGCGGGCGACGAGATCGCCGTTCGACGCCTTCACCCCACGGGAAAGATAGAGGTTGTCCTCCAGCCCGACGCGTACGTTGCCGCCCGCCAGCACCGCCATCGCGACATAGGGCAACTGGCGCGGCCCGATCGAGAAGGCGGAGAAGGTCGCGCCCGCCGGAAGCTGGTTGACCAGCGCCATCGTCGTCATCGGATCGTCCGGCGCGCCATAAGGGATGCCCATGCAGAGCTGGATCATCAGCGGATCGTCGAGCAGCCCTTCCCGGACGAGATCCTTCACGAACACGAGATGCCCGAAATCGAACACCTCCAGCTCCGGCCGCACGCCAAGCTCCTGCACGCGCCTCGCCATCGTGCGCAGATGGGTGGGCGTGTTGGTCATCACATAGTCGCCGGCCGAGAAGTTCATCGTGCCGCAGTCGAGCGTGCAGATTTCCGGCAGCAGCTCCTCGACATGCACCAGCCGCTCCAGCGGGCCGATCATGTCGGTGCCGGCCGGATTGAGCGGCAGCGGCGTCTCTCCGGCGCCGAACACGACGTCGCCGCCCATGCCGGCGGTGAGGTTGATGATGACATCCGTGTCCGATTCGCGGATGCGCTCCACCACCTCGCGATAGAGCGCGGGATCGCGGCTCGCCGCGCCGGTTTCGGGATCGCGGACGTGGATGTGCGCGATCGCCGCGCCCGCCTTCGCCGCCTCGATCGAGGCTTCGGCGATCTGCTTCGGCGTGATGGGAAGGCCGGAGTGGCGGCTGGCGGTGTCGCCCGATCCGGTGACCGCGCAGGTGATGAACACTTCGCTTTGCATGAGGCCCTCTAGCTATCCTGCCGCGAAGTCTGCTCCGCGCTCCGGCGATTCGTGGGGCGTCGGACGACATGATTGGTGCATTCCACGACAAAAGATGCTCCAACCCGCGTCATGGCCGATGGCGTCGAGACGGTGGATTTCCTGCTGGTGGAAGGCTTTTCCGCGCTCGCCTTCTTCTCGGCGGTGGAGCCGTTGCGCGTCG
>JAYRJH010000500.1:0-1832 GCA_041906415.1 Sphingomonas sp.
TATCCCCCGATTTCTCTTTCGGGGATGGAGGCTATGGCTCCCGCCGTGGCGCGTCAATTCCGGGGCGTGTCGATTGCCTCCTCGTCGGCGTTGACCGGCGGTTCGCCGCGCATCGATTCCGCGACCTTCTCCGCCGCCGCCATCACGCGCAGCACGTTGCCGCCGGCCAGCTTCGCCACGTCGCGATCGCTCCAGCCCCGCCGCATCAGCTCGGCGAGCAGGGCGGGATAGGTGGAGACGTCGTTCAGCCCCTCCGGCAGGGTGCTGCCCACGCCGTCGAAGTCGGAGCCGATGCCGACATGATCCACGCCGGCCACCTTGGCGATATGCTCGATATGATCCGCCACCTCGCCCAGCGTCACGCGCGGCGCGGGATGCCGGCGCCGCCATTCCGCGAGCGCGGCCGCCGCCTTGTCGGGCTGGCCGATGAACAGGCCGCCGAACGGCGGGGCATTGAGCCGCGCGCGCTCCGCCGCCAAGTCCGCCGACCAGCGGCGATAGGCGTCGGAGACGTAGTTGGGCGCGAAATCCGCCATCACCACCCCGCCGTTCGCCGCCACCATCCGCAGCACGTCGTCCGGCACGTTGCGCGGGTGATCGTCCACGCTCCGCGCGCCAGAATGGGAGAAGATCACCGGCGCGCGCGAAATCCCGATCGCGTCGCGCATCACATCCTCGCTGACATGCGCGAGGTCGACCAGCATCCCCAGCCGGTTCAGCTCATGCACCACCTGCTTGCCGAACGGGGTGAGGCCGTGGTGCTTCGGATCGTCGGTGGCCGAATCCGCCCATTCGATCGTGCGCGAATGGGTGAGGGTCAGATAGCCCGCGCCGAGCGCGTGATAGGCGCGCAGCACGGACAGGCTGCGATCGATCTGGCCGCCGCCCTCCACCCCGATCATCGAGGCGATCCGCCCCTGACGGTGGATGCGGACGACGTCCGCAGCCGTGCGCGCCAGCGCGAAGGTCTGTGGATAGCGCGCGACGATCTGGCGGACGAGATCGATCTGCTCCAGCGTCTCCTTCACCTGCTCCGGCCCGGGAAGTTCGGCGGAGACGTAGACGGACCAGAATTGCCCGCCGACCATGCCGCGCCGCAGCCGCTCGATATCCGTGTCGTAGCGTTCCGGCCGCTTGTCCGCGAGGCCGCGATCGAGCGGCATCGTCCAGCGCCGGTCACCCTCGCGCTCGCGCAGCACTTCCGGCCAGTCGTTATGGCCGTCGATCAGCGGAGTCTGCTTCAGCACCCGCGCCACGCGGGCGGCATAGTCCTGCGCCGATGCCGGAGCGGCGATCAGGCCCGCAACGACGGCGAGCGATGCGAAAAGTCCCGGTCCGGCGGCCAATGGCGTTCTCCCCCTGAAATGCTTCGGGGGAGACGTTATTGGCCCGCCGCCCCGCTAACAAGCAGGCGCGGGGGCGGTGGAGGCGCGTTCGATCAGGCGGAATTCCAGCCATTGCGGGCCGGACGGGGTGAAGCTGCGGTCCACCAGCATCCGCGCCGCGACATAGGCCATCTCCTCGATCGGCTGGCTGACGGTGGTGAGGTGCGGCCATACCGATCGCGCGATCCAGCTATCGTCGAACCCCACGACCGAAATGTCGCGCGGCACGGAAAGCCCGGCGCGCGAGCAGGCGACCATCGCGCCGGCGGCCGAATCGTCGTTGGTGGCGAAGATGGCGGTCGGGCGCTCCCCGGCGGGGGCGAGCAGCTCGTCGCCTGCCGCGATGCCGCGATCGAACTGGAAGCCGCCATAGCTTTCGCGCACGGAATAATCGCGTCCGGCGCCCAGGGCGCCCAGAGCGCCCAGCGTATCCAGAAAGCCCTGCCG
>JAYRJH010000501.1:0-1827 GCA_041906415.1 Sphingomonas sp.
CCGCATTTGCGCAAACATTCTCACCCCAGCTTCGCCATTCGGGTCGCGGTGTCGACCATGCGGTTGGAGAAGCCCCATTCATTGTCATACCAGCTCACGACGCGCACCAGCTTGCCGTCGATCACCGCCGTCTCCAGGCTGTCCACCGTGGAGGAGGCCGGCGTGTGCTGCAGGTCGATCGAGACGAGCGGCTCGTCGGAGAAATCGAGGATGCCCTTGAGCCGCGCGGTTTCCGACGCCGCCTTGAGGATCTGGTTGATCTCCTCCGCGCTCGTGTCGCGCTTCGGGGTGAAGGTGAGGTCGACGAGGCTCACGTCCGGGGTCGGCACGCGGATGGCGGAGCCGTCCAGCTTGCCCTTCAGCTCCGGCAGCACCTCGCCCACCGCGCGGGCCGCGCCCGTGGTGGTGGGGATCATCGACATGGCGGCGGCGCGCGCGCGGCGCAGGTCCGGGTGGATCTGGTCGAGGATCTTCTGGTCGTTGGTATAGGCGTGGACGGTCGTCATCAGCCCGCGCTCGATGCCGACCGTGTCGTTCAGCACCTTGGCCACCGGCGCGAGGCAGTTGGTGGTGCACGACGCGTTCGAGACGATCGTGTGCCCGGCCTCCAGCTTGTCCTCGTTGACGCCGAACACCACGGTGAGGTCCACGTTCTTGCCCGGCGCGGAGATCAGCACCTTCTTCGCGCCCGCGTCGATATGCTTCTGGCACGAGGCGCGATCGGTGAAGAAGCCGGTGCATTCCAGCACCAGCTCGACGCCCAGCTCCCTGTGCGGCAGGTTCGCCGGATCGCGCTCCGCCGTCACGCGGATATGCCTGCCGTCCACCACGAGGTCGCTGCCCTCGGCCGCGACGGTGCCGGGCCAGCGGCCATGCACGCTGTCGCGCGCGAAGAGCCAGGCGTTCGATTTCGCGTCGGCGAGGTCGTTGATCGCGACCAGTTCGAGGTCGCCGCCGCCCCGTTCCAGAATCGCCCGCGCCACCAGGCGTCCGATGCGCCCGAAACCGTTGATCGCAACCTTGGTCATAGAACCCCGCATCCTCTGCCGATTACCAATACGCCGGGGCCTTTGCGGTAAGGGGGCGGCGCGCGTCAACCGCGCAACGGCCTGCCGAGGGCGGACTTGTCCCGAAACCGCCATCTTCCTATCGTGGCGCGATGACTGATTCCTCCCCGTTGCAACGGATCGAGGCGGCTGTCGCGCGCATAGAAGCCGCCACAGCCGCCCAGCGAAAGGAAAGCGATTCGCTCGCCAGACGCCACGCGAAGCTGCGGGAGGCGATGGCGGGCGCCGTCTCCGCGCTCGACCGGATCATCGCGCGGGAGGACGGCTGATGGCCACGGTGACGCTGACGATCGGCGAGAATCGCTGGCCGGTCTCCTGCCGCGACGGCGAGGAGGCGCGACTCGAGCAGCTCGGCGCGATGGTGGCGGAACGCTGGGAACAGGCGCAGCGCGCGTCCGGCCTGAGCGGCGGCACGCTGCAGGCGCTGCTGCTCACCTCGCTGATGATGGCGGACGAGCTGGCCGACGCGAAGGCCGCCGCCCGCGCGCCCGGCGAGACGGCCGCGCTCTCCGCCATGGCCGACCGGCTGGAAAAGCTGGCCGCCACCCTTGAGAAAGAGCTGGCGAAGCCCTAGATTCGCCGGTGGCGGGTTCTGCCCGATACGAGCCTAGATTATCCCTGAGGCTATTCATCATCCATGGGGGCTGTCCCTGCGCAGATTCTGGTCTGACGTATATGGTCCCCACCTGACGTTCTGGGCGTCAGAGGATATACCGGCAAACGATCATGGCGGTCCCGCCACCCTTCCCGCCCATGGCTG
>JAYRJH010000502.1:0-1827 GCA_041906415.1 Sphingomonas sp.
GACCCTGGCGTGGCTTCCTTCCTGATCGGACCTGATCGTGCCGCCGAACAGCATCTTCACGCGCCCGGCGAGGGACATGTCGGTTTCCCACAGTTCCGCATTGTCGATGTCGACGCGCAGGAGCGCCAGGTTCGGATCGCCCTTGCCGCCCGGAAACCATGCCTCCACCTGCCTGTTCCATAATTTGTCGATCTGCGCGCGATCGTTGTCGATGCGCGCGCGGCCGTGGAGGCAGGCGAAGAAATCGTGCCCCTTCGACACGAATTGCAGCATCAGCGCGTCCTTGCCCGCGACGCGGTTGTTCCTGCCGATGAAGAAGAACAACGTGTCGACCTGATCCTCGTCGAGCTGCGCGGTCAGCGGCTCGCTGTGGGCAGTCCCGTCCGCCGGGCCGACCATCATGAAAGGGCTTTCGGCCATCTTCTTCCACATATGGGTCTTAAGCTGTTTCGGATCGGTGTCGGTCATGGCGCTCGGCTCCTCTCGTTCGACCCAAAGAACGAGGGGCGGGTTGATTGGTTGCCGACGGAAACGACGGGGTTATGACGCCGCCTCCGCCTGGCGGACCCGCGCCGGCGCATCCGCAAACAGCCTTCCGCCGCTCAGGAGCGCGGCGGCTGAAGGCGCCAGCGCCGTCAACGCCTGCCCGAGGACCAGCGTCGCGGCGAGGATGAGGAGGGGCTGGGACAGCAGGAACAACGGATAGAGCGGGGAGCCGAGCGGCCCGGTGAGGCGCCCGATGAGCGGGCCGCCGAGCCAGATCATGATGAGGTGCGCGCAGAACATCAGGAAGACATATGGCTCCGCGCGCAGCAGCGGGCCGGCCGCCCGGCTGGCGGCGAGCCGCCACGCGATCGACCAGAACAGCAGCGCCGTCACGAACCGCATGACCAGATCGGCGGAGGCGAGCAGGACGGGATCGTCGACCCCGCGATCGATGCCGACGGCTTCCAGCCATATCTGGAACCCGGCCATGATCGCATAGGCCGAAGCCGTGAGGGCGAGGGGCCGCGAGGCCGTCCAGACGGCGAGATCGTGGCGGCGCAGCAACATGCCGATGACGAAGAACAGCAGGATCGCCGGACGCAGCAGGAGCGGGAACGTGATCGGCGCGATCGTCCAGACGAGCGCCACGGCGGCGACCGCGCCCAGCGCCCGATCCGGCAGCCGGACCAGCAAGGGGACCGCCGCCATGCAGAGGAAGAGATCGCGCAGGAACGGCATCTGGACGTTGATGTCGTCGGGCGTAACGAGGCAGAACAGCTCGTCGATCGTCCACCACAGGGTCGTCGGCATCGGGGCGCGTATCCAGCCGGCCCATGCCGCGCCGGAGACGAGGAGGATCGCCAGCGCGTTCCACGCGATCATCGGCGCGATGATCGTCCGCAGCTTGCCCATGATGAACGCGCGCCAGCCGCGTCTGGCGAGCGACGCCCCGGCCAGCCAGCCGGATATCACGCTGAGCAGGGGCACCGAACTGCGGCCGAGCAATTCGATCAGCGCCCAGCGCATCATCCCCTGCGCCGTGTCGTTCAGCTTGAGCAGGTCGCTGCCGGCAAGGCCCGTCCAGGCATGGACGTAGATTATGCCCAGGATGCACAGGACGCGGGCGATGCCGATCGTTCTGGAAAGGCGTTCGTTACGATCTCGCGCGGCGGCCTGCGGCTTGGTGGGGATCGTCGGCTTCAAGAGTATGTCGCTTGTCTCGCTGCGGTTTCCCGGCTTCCTGACTCTGGGAGCGCCGCATGGTCAACCGCCCGCCGGCCGCGGGGCGGCGCCGGAGAGGCAGGGGGTTCCCGATCCGCGACTGGCGTTGCCGCGCGGCGT